>NZ_CP119566.1:0-257500 GCF_029277445.1 Pararhizobium qamdonense
ATGATACAGAGCGCCCTTTTCGAGCGGGTCAGTGCGCGTTTGAAGGTTCAGGTCGGTCCTGATGTGTTTGCCAGCTGGTTTGGCCGGCTGAAGCTGCAATCCGTCTCCAAGAGTGTCGTCAGGCTGTCAGTGCCCACGACCTTCCTGAAGTCGTGGATCAACAACCGTTATCTCGACCTGATCACCAGCATCTTTCAGCAGGAAGACGCTGAGATCCTGAAGGTGGAGATCGTGGTGCGCAGCGCAACGCGCAGCACCCGGCCCGGCCTTCATGAAGATACCCCCCAGGCAAGCCAGAGCGATGCGGCTGCACCGGCGTCTTCACGCCGCTCAGCGCCCCAGACGCTCGGCCAGCATGCGGCCGTGACGGTCGGCAATCTGCAGAAGTCGCAGCCGGTCGCAGGGCCTTTGTTCGGTTCGCCGCTGGATTCACGCTATACATTCGAAAGCTTTGTCGAGGGCTCTTCCAACCGCGTCGCCCTTGCCGCAGCCAAGACGATTGCTGAAGCCGGTGCCGGCGCGGTGCGCTTCAACCCGCTGTTCATTCATTCGACGGTTGGTCTCGGCAAGACCCATCTTTTGCAGGCGATTGCCACCGCCGCAATCCAGAGTGCACGCGCACCGCGCGTCGTCTATTTGACGGCGGAATATTTCATGTGGCGTTTCGCAACCGCCATCCGTGACAATGACGCGCTGTCCTTGAAGGAAACCCTGCGCAATATCGATCTTCTGGTGATCGACGACATGCAGTTCCTGCAGGGGAAATCGATCCAGCACGAATTCTGCCATCTGCTCAACATGTTGCTCGATAGCGCCAAGCAGGTCGTCGTGGCTGCCGACCGCGCGCCCTGGGAACTGGAATCGCTCGATCCCCGTGTCCGCTCGCGGCTGCAGGGTGGCGTCGCCATCGAGATGGAAGGCCCCGATTACGAGATGCGTCTTGAAATCCTCAAGCGCCGCCTCGAAGTTGCGCGTCTCGACGATGCCTCGCTCGACATTCCCGCCAATATCCTCAGCCATGTCGCCCGCAACATCACGGCCAGCGGCCGCGAGCTTGAAGGCGCCTTCAACCAGCTGCTCTTCCGTCTGTCGTTTGAGCCGACATTGTCGATCGAACGCGTCGATGAGCTGCTCGGCCATCTGGTCAATGCCGGCGAGCCGCGCCGGGTGCGTATCGAAGACATCCAGCGCGTGGTTGCCAAGCACTACAACGTGTCACGCCAGGAACTGGTGTCGAACCGCCGCACCCGCGTCATCGTCAAGCCGCGCCAGATCGCCATGTATCTGGCAAAGACCCTGACCCCGCGCTCCTTCCCGGAAATCGGCCGCCGTTTTGGCGGGCGCGATCACACCACGGTCTTGCACGCGGTGCGCAAGATCGAGGACCTGATCACCGGCGACACCAAGCTGTCGCATGAAATCGAGCTGTTGAAGCGGCTGATCAACGAGTAGGCTCCACTGTCTTTCGATGATGTTGAAACATGCCCCTGTTCGAACGAACGGGGGCATGTCCACTTCAGGAGCGCCCGGCCTATTTCTTGCCGTTTGCAATCAGATGATAGAGCGCCCGGATGGCCTGCGCTTCGCCACCCAGCGGCGAATGCGGCCGCTCCGTCGGCGCCCAGCCGAAAATGTCGAAATGCGCCCAGCTCTTGGCGTTGGTGACAAAGCGCTTCAGGAACAGAGCCGCCGTGATCGACCCGGCCATACCGCCCGAGGGGGCATTGGTGAGGTCGGCGATCCGTGCTGCGATATCCTTCTCATACCCCTTGTAGAGCGGCATACGCCACATCGGATCATCGACCGTCAGGCTCGATTCCGTCAGATCATGCGCTAGATCCTCGTCGTCGGTATAGAATGGCGGCAGGTCGGGGCCGAGCGCGACGCGGGCAGCCCCCGTCAGCGTCGCCATATCGATCAACAGGTCCGTCTCTTCCTCATCCGCGTAAGCCAGGGCATCCGCAAGGATCAGCCTGCCCTCGGCATCGGTGTTGTCGATCTGAACCGTCAGGCCCTTGCGGCTGCGGTAGATATCGCCTGGGCGAAAGGCATTGGCCGAGATCGAGTTTTCGACCGCCGGCACCAGCACGCGCAAATCCACTTTCAGTTTGGCGTCCATGATCATCAGGGCCAGCCCCATGACATTGGCAGCGCCGCCCATGTCCTTCTTCATCAACAGCATGGACGCAGCAGGCTTGATGTCGAGACCGCCGGTATCGAAGCAGACGCCCTTGCCGACGAGCGTAACCTTGCGGTGACCTTTCTTGCCCCAGCGCAGTTCGAGCAGGCGCGGCGCCTCGGCGCTGGCGCGGCCGACTGTATGGATCAGCGGGAAATTCTGCTTGAGCAGATCATCGCCGGAAACAGTGGACACCTTGGCCTTGTAGTGATCGCCCAAGGCGCGGAAGGCTTCCTCCAGCGCATTTGGCCCCATGTCGTTGGTCGGCATGTTGATCAGGTCACGGGCGAGAAAGACGCCTGCCAGCTGCCGCTTGATATCGGCGGCATCGGCATCGGCCGGGATCATCAATGTCGGCGCTTCCTTACCCGAAGTCTTGTAGCGGCCAAAGCTGTAGGAGCCGAGGCCATACCCCAGCGCCAGCCGGTTCGCCGTCAGCGGTGCGGTCTCGATATGCCATTTGCCGGCCGGCAATGTGCGCGCCAGCTTACCCGTCAGGAACGGTGATTCCGAGGGATTGGCGCCAAGCCCGAACAGCGCGCCGCCGAGATGACCATCTGCAGAGGGGATCAAGAGGACGGCGCCCGCCTCCGCCTTGAAGCCTGCCTTGCGGGCCCAGTCGAGTGCGATCGGATCGATGGCACCGATATCGACATGGGCCGGGGTGACCGCAAAGATCGGCAGGGTCTTGCCGCCGCTGGTATTGAAGGGCGACGGACGGTCGATGAATTGATAGGGGGCCATGGAAAACCTTCGCAGGGACTGGTGCAGAATCAGGTGATTAACGCTCTGTTAGGGTTAACAGATTATTGCTGGAGTGGAGATTGCGCCGATTTGTTGTGGATTTTGTCCGGTGCTTGGGAAAATGCTGAGGGGCATTGGCGATGAAGTCACACGGACAACGGTCTTTTTCCAGCAACCGGTTCCTGCAGGGGACCGCCATCGCGATCCTTGCGGTGACGCTGTCCAGCTGCGGCACGCAGAAGAAGGAGCTGACGACAGGCTCCATTCCCTCCGCCAGTTTTTCCAAGCCCGTACAGGCGATGAATGCGAACGAACTCTCGGCAGCCGCCGAAAGCATCGGCAAGGCCTATGAGCGCAATCCGAAGGATCGCGCCGCAGGTCTGAACTATGCCAATATGCTGCGCATGACCGGCCGCAACGAACAGGCGCTCGCCGTCATGCAGCAGGTCGCAATCAGTTTCCCGACCGACCGCGAAGTTCTTGCGGCCTATGGGAAATCACAGGCGGCGGCTGGTCAGCTGGAGCAGGCTCTCAACACGATTACCCGCGCCCAGACCCCCGACCGCCCAGACTGGAAACTGAAATCGGCGGAGGGCGCGATCCTCGATCAGCTCGGCCGCGCCGGCGAAGCCCGGCAGCGCTACCGCGAGGCGCTCGATATTCAACCGAACGAACCGACGGTGCTGTCCAATCTCGGCATGTCCTATCTTTTGAACAAGGATTTGAAGACGGCGGAAACCTATCTTCGCTCGGCCGTCGGTCAGCCCGGCGCCGACAGCAGCGTGCGCCAGAACCTGGCGCTTGCCATCGGCCTGCAGGGACGTTTCCCGGAGGCCGAACAGATCGCCCGCCAGGAGCTTTCCCAGGATCAGGCCGAGGCCAATGTCAAATATCTGCGCTCGATCATGTCGCAGCAGAACGCCTGGCAGAAACTTGCCAAGGACGACAAGGGCACGAACTGAGCCCTGCCGGCTGCCAAAACGCAGAAAACCTGTGCGCGTCACCGCTGTGGCATGACGCAGCCTCTGGTCTCAAATCGCTGGCGAGCGTGATGGCGTAACTGTGCGCACCCTTCCCACTCAGCTGAAACAAACAGCACGGACGCTGCGCGTGACGCCTCTCGTTGCCGTGTTTTTCAAGGATAACCGGATCAGAACTTGTCGGAGACCTGGATACCGGCCGGGCCGAGGATGACGGCGATCAGCACCGGCAGGAAGAACAGGATCATCGGCACAGTGAGCTTGGGCGGCAGGGCGGCAGCCTTTTTCTCCGCCTCGTTCATGCGCTGGTCGCGGCTTTCCTGGGCAAGCACCCTGAGCGCCTGCGCGACCGGCGTGCCGTAGCGGTCGGCCTGGATCAGCGCCTGCATGACCGATTTGACATCGTCGAGCCCGGTGCGGGTGCCGAGATTTTCCAATGCGACGCGCCGGTCGGGCAGAAACGACAGTTCCGCCGTGGTGAGCACCAGCTCTTCCGCAAGCGGCGCCGACTGTTCGGCAATTTCATCGGCGACGCGGCGCATGCCGAGTTCCATCGAAACACCCGATTCCACGCAGATCAGCAGCAAATCCAATGCGTTCGGCCACGCCCTGCGAATAGAATGCTGGCGCTTGGTGACGGCATTGGAAATGAAGATGTTGGGCGCGTAAAAACCGAGATAGGCGCTGCAGATGACCGCCAGAATCCGGACGAAGAACGGTTTGTCACCGAGATAGCCCAGACCAAAAATATAGAATGCGCCAACGGCCAGAAACAGGAAGGGAAGCGAAAAGCGGGCCGCGAGAAACATGTTCAATGCGTTTTGCGACCGGTATCCGGCCGACTTCAGCCGATTGACGGTATTCTCATCGACCAGCGCCTTGCGCAGGTTCAGCTTGTCGACGAGCTGGCGGACCGACGTGTTGTTCTGCGCTCGCAGCGACCCCTTGCCGCCGCTGACCTCGGCGTTGAGACGCACGCGCTCGCGCGCCCGGATCATTTCCCGCTCCGTCGCCACGGATTTCATCCGTTTTTCCAGGTTGCCCCGCTCCAGAAAGGGCGCGGCGAGCGAATAGAATGTCGCCAGGACCGCCACTGCCACGAGGAAGGCGACGATGATATTCGGATCTGTCAGGGTATTGATCATGCCGGACCCTTTTTAAATGTCGAAAGTGATCATGTTGCGCATGACCCAGATGCCGATCGACATCCAGACCAACGAACAACCCATGATCAGATGGCCACGCGGATCCGTGAACAGGATCATCATGTAATCCGGCGAGGTCATGTAGACCAGGAACGCGACAATGAACGGCAGCGCCCCGATAATGCAGGCCGAAGCCTTGGCTTCCATGGAGAGCGCCTGAACCTTGGCCTTCATCTTCTTGCGTTCACGCAGCACCTTGGAAAGATTGCCAAGGGCTTCCGAAAGATTGCCGCCGGCCTGCGCCTGGATGGCGATGACGATGGCGAAGAAATTGACCTCCGGCAGCGGCATGGTGTTGATCATGCGCGCGCAGGCTTCCGGAATATTCAGGCCAACCTGCTGTGCTTCGATAATGCGCTTGAACTCCGTTTTGACCGGCTCCATGCCATCCCCGGCAATCAGCCGGATCGCATCGTTGAGCGGCAGGCCCGACTTGATCGAGCGGACCATGATGTCGAGCGCATTGGGAAATTCGCTTAGAAACGCTGCAGCGCGCCGCTTGATCATGAAATTGATGAACCAGCGCGGAAATCCGGCACTGCCGATCAGAAAGATCCCGGCAATAACAGGCAAACCCATCCCGGCGATCAGGGCGAGGAAGCTGGCCACTGCGCCGAAAACCACACTGGCAATATAAAACTGCGACATCGAGATCTTGAAGCCGGCCTGGATCAGGCGGATTTTCATGCTCGGTTTCGCCTTGGCCGATTTTTCCTGTTGTTTCTTCTCGAGATCCTTCAGCGAATCCTGCACGGATTTGCGGCGCTTGGACATTTCATTGACGCGGTCGCGGGCGGCCTTAACCTGCACCCTGTCGGTTTCGGCGGATTTGACCTTGCGGACGCGGCTTTCCGCTTTCTTTTCAGTTTCGATGCGCGTGAACAGAATGCCATAGGCAAGGCCCGCCGTCGAAAGCGCGACAAGACCAACGATCGCCAGAATGGTGATATCTATTCCGAACATGATGGTCCTCAGTCCTTTTCCATCGCATCCAGCGTCGCGGCCAGCCGTTTGTCCTCGTTGAAATAGCGGGCGCGATCCCAGAAATGCGGGCGGCCGATCCCCGTTGACTTGTGCCGGCCGATGATCTTGCCGTTGGCGTCTTCACCTTCCATCTCGTAGCGCATCAGGTCCTGCGTGATGATCACGTCGCCTTCCATGCCGATCACCTCGGTAATATGCGTAATGCGGCGCGAGCCATCGCGCAGGCGGGCCGCCTGAATAATTACATCGATGGAGCCGGCGATAATTTCGCGCACTGTCTTGGCCGGAAGCGTGAAACCGCCCATGGCGATCATCGATTCCATACGGCTCAGGCATTCGCGCGGCGTATTGGCATGGATGGTGCCCATGGACCCGTCATGGCCGGTGTTCATCGCCTGCAGCAGGTCGAAGACTTCCGGTCCGCGGACTTCGCCGACGATGATGCGTTCAGGCCGCATACGCAGGCAGTTCTTGATGAGATCGCGCATGGTGATCTCGCCCTCGCCTTCGATATTTGGCGGGCGGGTTTCCAGGCGCACCACATGCGGCTGCTGCAGCTGCAGTTCGGCCGTATCCTCACAGGTGATGACCCGTTCTTCCAGATCGATATAGCCGGTCAGGCAATTCAACAGGGTCGTCTTGCCGGAGCCGGTACCGCCGGAGATGACGATGTTGCAGCGGACGCGGCCGATGATCTGCAGAAGGACAGCACCTTCCGGCGTGATGGCGCCGAACTTGACCAGCTGGTCAAGCTTCAGCTTGTCCTTCTTGAACTTACGAATAGTAAGCGCTGTGCCGTCAATGGCAAGCGGCGGGGCGATGACGTTGACACGGGAACCATCGGGAAGACGGGCATCGCAGATCGGCGAGGATTCGTCCACACGGCGGCCGACCTGGGAGACGATACGCTGGCAGATCGACAGAAGCTGCGCATTGTCGCGGAACCGCACTTCGGATTCGATGGTCTTGCCGTTCACTTCGATAAAGGTCTGACCGGCACCATTGACCATGATATCGGCGATATCGTCGCGTGCCAGAAGCGGTTCCAGCGGGCCATAGCCCAGAACGTCGTTGCAGATATCCTCAAGCAGCTCTTCCTGCTCGGAGATCGACATCGCGAAATTCTTGATCGTGATGATGTCGTTGACGATATCGCGAATTTCCTCGCGCGCGCTCTCATTGTCGAGCTTGGCGAGCTGTGACAGGTCGATCGTATCGATCAGTGCCGAGAAGACCTGCGATTTGGTATCGTAATAATCCTCGGTGCGGGCAGCTTTCTTGCGCACCGGCGGCGGAGATGGCTGCGTCCTGGAAACCGTCATCGTTTCGCGCACGGGTTCGGCGAGCACCGGCGCACTGGTGCGCTCGGCAACGGCTACGCCGGCGCCGGATATCGCCGGTTGCAAAACGGGACTGATGGACCCACCCTTCCCGAAGCCGTCATTTCCTCGTTTACCAAACATGCGCTCAATCCGGTTTCCGTTTGACTGTCAGTTACTTGCGTCCGAGCATCCCGAGAACCTTGCCAAGCCCGCCCTTTTTGGCTTTCTTGGCTGTTGCCCGGCCGGTCAATAGATGGGCAAGCTGCGAAAAGGTTTCAGCGGTTGGGGCTTTCTTGTCGATCTCGGCGATCATCCGGCCGCTATTGGCGGCATTGCCAAACAGCACGCCATCGAATGGAATGATCGCCACCGGCTCGATCTCGAGGGAATCGCAGAAATCGCTGGGCGATATTTCAGGCCGTTTCGGCAAGCCGACCTGGTTGAGCACCAGATGCGGGACCTTGTCGTTCGGCCGGATCTTCTTCAGCGAATCAAACAGGTTCTTGGCGTTGCGCAGATTGGCGAGATCCGGCACCGCGGTGATCACGACCTCATCCGCCTCCGCCAGAACCGTGCGGGTCCAGTCGGACCATTGATGTGGCACATCGAGCACAGAAACCGGGGCATTGCGCAACAGGATTTCCATCAACGGCTGGAAGGCTGTCGCATCGAAGTCGTAGGGCCGGTCGAGCATCGACGGTGCTGCAAGCAACGACAGACGCTCGGAACATTTCGTCAAAAGCCGGTCGAGAAACATTTCGTCGAGCCGCTCGGGCGAAAAGACCGCCTCGGAAATGCCCTGCGGCGGGTCCTGATCAAAATTGATATTGGCGGTGCCATAGGGCAGGTCGAGATCGGCCAGCACCACTTCGGTGGAAAACAGGTTGGAGATACCCCAGGCGCAATTATGCGCAAGCGTTGATGAACCGACGCCGCCCTTGGCGCCGATGAAGGCAATGCTGCGGCCCAATGGTTCGGCATCGGGATCAACGAAGATCTGCGCGATTGCGCTGAGCACATCGGACATAGCAACCGGCGATACGATATATTCGGAGATTCCGTTGCGGATGAGGTCGCGATAGAGCGGGATATCGTTATAGAGGCCAATGATGATGACCTTGGTTGAGGGGTCACAGACGGCAGCCAGTGGCGCCAGTTCCTGCATCAGCAAACGCGGTTCCGTCGATGTTTCGATGATGATCAGGTTGGGCGTCGGTGTCGTGGAGAACATGTTGGCGGCAGCGGCGATCGAGCCGCTGTTGACCCTGAAAGTCACCTTGCTCATCCGGCGGTCCTGACCGCACCGCTCCATGACCCGCTGCAGCGCTTCCGTTTCGCAGAAGGCATGCACGGAAATCCGCGGCAGCGGCCGCAAATGATCGACTTCGCTCGGGCGGCTGGCATCCGCGACGCCATCCGGTTCACGCGATGCGGCCTCAATCTTATAGTCAATCGTGCTCATGGTGCTATCCCGTCAAAACGCCCGAATGGTCAATTGCCACCAATGATGATCGTGCCGCCGCCGTCATCGATGCCGCGATAATCCTTGATCACCTGACCGCGCTGGACGGCGTCGATCGGCGACATGGCGCGCGGACCGAGCAGATCCATTGGATTGGAAACCTGTGCCGCAAGGTTTGACTGGCTGGCGCAGCCGAAGTTTTGGTAATTCTTGTTCTCGATGGTGTTGGAGACAAGATCCTTCGGCCAGTTGCCGCACGGGGCGGTCTTGGCGGTGATCGCCGTATAGCTCAGCCGGACCGGCGCTGCATCACCATTGGCATCGGCCTGATAGCTGACCTCGACCAGGCGGTTGGCCGGGATTCCGGCTCCGACCAGAACGCCGCGGATGTCCTTGCGCAATGACGATGCGGCCTGGGCGTTGGCCGAGCCGCGCGGCAAAAGAATCTGAACCGTGCCGGTTGCGGAATTGGTATAGCTTTGCGCAAAGCCGCGAATGACGTCGCGCGCACCCTTTGTCAGGCGCCTGTCGCTGGATGCCACCGGCACATCGATTGCGTGTTCTGATTCCGCGATCACGATCGGGTGGCGCGTCCGGTAGTCGTCGGGCAGAGCGCCCGTGGACATGCCGTCCCGGTTGGCGCAGCCGGCAAGGCTGGTGCCTGCAACCAGCAATGCGCCGATTGTCAGCAGGCGTGCGAGGCGCACCGGGCCTGCAAAAATATGTGGGCGCATGATCGAGTGCCTTTTCCTATCGCGGTTCTGGATGATCGTCGCTGTCATGTCCGTTCCCGCCTATTTGTAAATGAAGCCGACATTGCCGTGATACTGCCCGGTAGGGGCTGCCTGACGGGTGCCGTAGATACGATTGACTTCACCGAGAAATGCGCCCGACAGATCGTCGGTCGGATTGAAATTGTCATCCGGACGCGACAGGTCGCCGCGCGCCACCGGCTGAACCAGATAGGGCGTTGCGATGATGACCAGTTCGGTCTCGTTGCGAACGAAATCCTTGGAGCGGAACAGAGTGCCGAAAATCGGGATTTTCGATACGCCGGGAAGACCGGACATGGCCTGGCGGATATCGTCCTGGACAAGACCACCGATCACGATGGATCCCCCGGAGGGAAGCTCGACGCTGGTCGATGCCTTTCTGCGGCGGATCGACATATAGGTCTGGCCGGGAACATCGACCGCGTTGCCGTTGACGACCGAGCCCTGGAACGTGGGCTCCGAAACTTCCGTGGCGATTTCCAGGCTGATGCGGCCCGGCCCCAGAACCACCGGCGTGAAATCCAGCCCGATCCCGTATTCAACGGTTTCGACAGTCCGGCTCAAGACGCCCTTTTCGTCGATTTCCTGCTCGGACGGCAGACGATATTCGCCGCCGACGGAAAAGCTCGCCTTCTTACCGGAAATAGCAGTCAAGCTCGGCTCGGCCAGCGTGCGCATGACACCCGCCTGCTCCATTGCATTGAAATAACTGGCGAAGCCCATGGAGCCGGAACCGATCGAACCACCGATCTTGGAGGCGAATGCGTTGACCGCATTGCCAAGATTGGCCGGGTTGCGGAAGGTGATGCCGTTGCCGCTGGTCGAACTCTTGATCGACCCGCTGAAGCCCAGTTGCTTGAGGACCTGACGCGACACCTCGGCCACCGTCACCTTGAGCATGACCTGGTCTTCACCGTCGATCTTCAGAAGATTGACGATTTGGGACACCTGGCGGCGCTCGGCAAAAATATCCGCGTCGCCATTGTTGCCCTGCGCGGTGATATTGCGCGTGGTCGCCTCACCGCCCTTGATGAAGGCCTGGGCAAGTTCCTCAACGCGGGTGGAATCCAGCGGTGTGCGAACCGTGCCGGTCAGCACGATATTGTCCGAGATGATTTCGACCTTGATATCAGAATCCGGCAGGAAGCGTCTGAGATTGGCTTCCAGGCCGGAAATATCGCGTTCGATCTCCAGGTTGAGACTGACGATTTCCTCGCCGCCCGGACCAAAGACGAAGATGTTGGTTTGGCCGACCGTCTTTCCGAACAGATAGATGCGGCGCGAGCTTCGTGTTACGGCGTCTGCCAGCGTTGGGTCGGCGACCAGAATATCATGTGCATCCCGCGGCAGATCGATCACCACCGCCTTGTTCAGACCCAGCTTGATGGTCTTCGTCACGCCGGGTCCACTATCGACGATGCGCACCAGCGACTGCGACGCCGCTTCGGCGACGAAGGTTCCGGCAGGCAGGCCGGAAAAGGCCATGCAAAAGACCAAACCACCTGTGACAGAGTTCCGAAATCTGTTTCCGATCCGCTTCACGTTCCCCACATGCCCCCGCATCACTTCTGCCCCATGGATGAATTGCCATCGCCCTTGACGATCGAGCCCGATTTGATCACCTGGATCGAGGGCCGCCCGTCGCCGCTCAAGAGATGATCGGCGGCGATCGTGTCCGGCTCCTGGGCATCCGCGACGCTGCGCAGCACCAGCGACAGGCGCTCCGCCATCTGCTGGGCAACCGTCATGACCTTGGATTGATCCGGTGTCAGTTCCAGCGTGGCGGTCGTTCCAACCACGGACTTGGTTCCGTCTTCCTTCTCCTCGACCTGCTGGTCGATGGCGAGAACGCGAACATTGCTGAGAACGGTTTCGGTCAGGAAGTTTTCGTCATTCTTGCGGACCATGATCACGTCCACCCGGTCGTTCGGCAAGATGAACCCGCCAGCGCCGGTCGCCACGGTAATTTCGGTCGCAACAGCGCGTTTTCCGGCTGGCAACAGCGACGACATGATCCGGCTGGACGAATCCGCAATCTTTTCCTGGCGCACCGGTTCGCCGTTGAACATCGGCAGGCGGACGACAACGCCCTGAAGATCGGTCACCGCGTTGGGACGAAGCTCCTCGGTGATCAATCCCTCGACAACACCGTCCTTGGGCCAGGAAAGCCAGTGTACGGAATCCGGGCTGAGCCTCGACCCCACGGGAAGACCCTTGCTGGCCACGAGAACATTGACGGTCGGCTCGCGCTCGATCACCGGCTCGGCCGTGCTGATCACGGTTTTGCCGCTGGTCAGCTTGAGTGCCAGCAATCCGGCCAGTCCCGCCGATGCGACAGCCACTGCCAGAATAATAACGCGCACCGGTTTCATGATCTGTCCCTGCAGCCCGAGAATATGTCCGCTGCAGATTGATCAGCAATTGGTGTAATTATAGTTAACGAGACGCTTACATTCGTGGTTAACAAATGATTTGCACCAGAAATGGACACCGGTCCCGCCGCTTGTAGCTGACGGCCGGCGACGATGCCTCAAGATGGCGCAGAAAAATTAACGCAGCTGGGAAAGTGCCGTCAACATCAGCGGCGAGGATGGATAGGCGAGGAAGCCGCCCACACAGATTGCGATACCGTAGGGGATTTTTTTGGCCGTGAACAGCAGATGCGGAACAGGAATTCCGGCGGCAAGGATCGTGTCTTCGCGGCTTCTCAACATCACGATCATAATGGTCAGCAGACCACCCAGGAATGAGACATAGATGAGAAACTCTATCAGGGACGTGTTGAGGCCGAACCACACGGCGGTAGCGGTCAAGAGCTTGGCATCGCCGCCGCCCATGATGTTCATCGCAAACAGCGTGAAACAAACGGCAAAAACGATCAAACCGGCCGCCAGATGCAGTCCGATCATTGTGACGCCAAAGCCCGTGAAAGGTGCCACCAAGATGAACGCGCCCAACAATATTGCGGGGATTCGGTTCGGAATGGTCATGGTGAGCAGATCGGAGATGGCCGCGATGGCCAGGCAAAGCGGCAGGATTACAAAGATAATAGCCTGTGTCATCCTGCTCTCCAAATTGCTGATTTCAACCTACGCAACCGCACTTAAAAAATGGTGAAACACCCTGCGGAAGTACATTCAAGCAGTCGCAGTGAAAAAGCCGCTTCCACTGGGAGCGGCTTTCTCAAAATCAAACGGCTTCAAGCATTATTACGGCTGGTTGTTATTAAGCTCGCCGGACAGGTTGGTGAACGTCGTGTTCAACGAGGAACCGAGTGCACCGGCACCAGCAATCAGCGCAACAGAGATGAGGGCGGCGATCAGGCCGTATTCGATCGCGGTTGCGCCGGACTCATCCTTCATGAAACGTGCAAAAATCTTGGTCATCATATCTCTCCTACTTCACTTTGTTTGTTCAGCACTGCCGCCAACTGTTTCCGTTGATCGGATGAGCACAACCTACAGAGGGTGAATTGCAATTCGCTTAAGGAAAAGAGTTACCGGAAGATTAACGGTTGGCACCCGTTTTCATGGTAAAAAGGCTGATAATTCGATCTATAAAATGCAATCCTTCTGTTTTCTCTTCATTGTTTGAGAGTGTTTCTCACTTTAAAACGAGCCAAAGGCAATGATTTAACGCTTCATTCACCAAACCATAGGATGCTGGTGCTATCCGCATCATCAGGACACAGCCATGACATTGCACAATACAGCCATCGGCACGCGATTGCTGACAACGGCCCTCGCAATTCTGGCTTTTACCGCTTCATTTTCGGCGCTTCCGGCGGCCGCCGAAGACGAGATGCTGACCGTTTTCATGAACCAGGCGCGGGTGCTCAAGCTCGACCGGCCGGTCAGCAAGGTCATCGTCGGCAATTCCGACGTTGCCGATGCCACCGTTGCGGATGCAAAGACCATCGTTCTGACGGGCCGCTCCTTCGGAACGACGAACCTTGTCATTCTCGATACGGATGGAAACGCCATCGTCGATGAGCGCATTCTGGTCTCGATCGATGAAGGAAACACCGTGCGGGTGTTTCGCCAGACAGTCCGTTCGGTGCTGTCGTGCACGCCAAATTGCGAAGAGCACGCGACACAAAAGACAACCGTTGCAAACTAAACAGCCGTTTTCCGTGCATTCTTGCAGGCATATCAGTACCGGCCAATGCCGCAGCCAGCGAAGCAGCCAATCCTTATGATTGGGTAATGGTTTCCATTCAAATTATCGCCGTTCCTACATACGAAATATCAACAGTCGCTTCCTAATATGCCTCACCATGGGGCGCATTGCGGAATGGCGAAATGTTGAACGACCAAATTGAAAATACCGTGGCCGTTGAAAGTCACGGTCCTAGCAGAGACCGGCGCAGCCGTGGATTGTTGCGGCGCCTGTGCAAGGACAAAGCCGGCGCATCGGCAATCGAATTTGCCCTTCTCGCCTTGCCTTTCATGCTGGTCATCTTTGCTTCGCTTGAAACATTTACCGCGTTCACCGCCGAGCAGCTTTTCGCCAATGCGACGGAGACGATGGCACGCAAGGTGAGGACAGGCGAGATCAACGCTACCAACACCAGCAAGGAACAGTTCCGAAAAGCCTTCTGCAACGAGATTTCCATCATCATGACCTGCTCGGCGACTGAGGCGAAGACACCATCGAAACTTTTCATCGATGTGCGGAGCTTTGCCACCTTTGCGCAAATCCCGAATGCCGTTCCGCGGAAAAGCGGTAATCTTGATACCAGCTCTTTCGATTTCAAACCCGGCGGTCCGACGACGGTGACAATGGTGCGCGCTTACTATCGCTGGGAAGTCGTTACCGACCTCGTGCGCCCGTTTATCACCAACTTGCGCCCCGCCGGCACCAGCATGCCGAAAGACTACCTGATGGTATCGACATCCGCCTTCCGCGCCGAAAACTACTGAGGAGCATTCCATGAAGACCATGCGCTATCACAGGGCATTGCTCTCCTGGAAACTGGAGGCTTTCAGTGCCTTCTGGCGTGACCGGAAGGGAACCGGGGCCATCGAATTCGCGATTATCGCTCCCCTGCTGATCATGGCCTATATCGGTTGTTTTGAAATCTCGGTCGGCTTCAACGTCGCCCGGAAAGTCTCGCGTGCCTCCAGCACTGTGGCTGACGTGCTGACACAGATGCAGGCCGTCGATACGACAACGCTTGACGGCATGAAGGACGTCGCCAAGGCCGTCATGTCGCCTTTCCAAATGACGGATCAGCAATACACGCTGAAGATGACCGGCATCAAAATGACGGCCCCAGGGCGCGGCGAAGTCGCATGGTCCTATGACCAGGCCGGCAAGGCGCCGTACAAAGCGGGTACCGTCGTCAATTTGCCCAGCGATATTCCCTCGACCAACACTTTCCTTGTCCGGTCGGAACTGGTCGTTCCGCACAAAATCTTGCTCTTCGCACCTGGTCTCTCCTCAAGCACGCTGAACAGCGTCGATATTTCCCGCACCACCTTCATGCGTCAGCGCCTCGGCACCGAGATGAAATGCAGCAATTGTCCGGTCTTCAGGTAGGGCTTTCCCATTGCGGGTTCATCGAGCGGATCGATGAGGGAACGGCCATCCGGCATATTGCGTATTTGCAATATGCACCGCCCCGGCGTATTTCTGCGCGCTTTCACCTGCGATGTAGCTGCGTCAGATGAAAATCATATTCGTACTGCCGCTGCGGCAGCATTTCTGGGTGGTTTATGGCGCGTGCCTTTCTCTTTGTTCTTGATTCCTTCGGCATAGGCGGGGCGCCGGATGCGGCCGAATTCGGTGATGATGGCGCCGATACGCTTGGCCATATCGCCGAATTCTGTGCAGCGGGTGCCGGCGACCGGCAAGGGCTGCGAGAAGGACCGCTGACGCTGCCCAATATGGCGGCGCTCGGGCTCTTGCATGCCGCCAAACTCGCCAATAAACGCCTCCCCGCCGGCATGCCGCTGCCGGAGCGGGTGTTCGGGCTCTACGGTGCGGCCAGCGAAGTGTCGCGCGGCAAGGACACGCCATCCGGCCATTGGGAGATCGCCGGAACCCCCGTTGCCTTCGAGTGGGGCTATTTCCCGACGCAAGGCGACGCTTTCCCGGCGGATCTGGTCGAAGCGATCTGCCGCGAGGGCGGCGTGCCGGGTATTCTGGGCAATTGCCATGCCTCGGGCACCGATATCATTGCCCAATACGGCCAGGAGCATATGCGCACAGGCAAGCCGATCTGTTACACGTCCTCGGATTCCGTGTTCCAGATCGCCGCGCACGAGCAGTCCTTCGGGCTTGAGCGGCTGCTTGAATTTTGCCAGACCGTGCGGCGCCTGCTCGACGACTACAATATCGGCCGCGTCATCGCCCGGCCCTTCGTTGGCACCACGCCCAAGGACTTCGTGCGCACCGGCAATCGCCGCGACTATTCGGTTCTGCCGCCGGAACCGACGCTGCTCGACCGGTTGAAAGAGGCTGGCCGTACGGTGCATGCCGTCGGCAAGATCGCCGATATCTTCGCCCATCAGGGTATCAGCCGGATGATCAAGGCGAATGGCAATATGGAACTGTTCGAGGCGACGCTGAAAACAATGGACGAAGCTGAAGACGGTGATCTGGTTTTCACCAATTTCGTCGATTTCGACATGCTCTACGGTCATCGCCGCGATGTGCCGGGTTATGCCGCAGCGCTTGAGGCTTTCGACCAGCGGCTTCCGGATCTCGACCGCAAGCTGAAGCCCGGCGACATCGTTATCCTGACGGCCGACCATGGTTGCGATCCAACCTGGCGCGGCACCGACCATACGCGCGAACGCGTGCCGATCCTGGTCTTCGGGCCGGGTATCCGCACCCGCTCGATCGGCGTCCTGCCGAGCTTTGCCGGGATCGGCGAGACGGTTGCCAAACATCTGGGCCTTGCGCCAGGCCTTCATGGGAGAAGTTTTCTGTGACCGCATATTTGAAAAAAGCCGAACTGCACTGCCATATCGAGGGCGCTGCCCAACCGGCGCTCGCCCAGATCATGGCGCAAAAATACAATGTCGATATCAGCGGCATCATCAAGGACGGAGCCTATGTCTGGGCAGACTTTACCCAGTTCCTGAAATGTTATGATGCCGTCGCCGAGCTTTTCCGTACGGAGGAAGATTATGCGCTTCTGGCCGAGACCTATCTGAGCGAACTTGCAGCGGCGGGCACGATCTACAGCGAGATCATCGTGTCCCCCGATCACGGCAATACGATCGGCATCGGCAGCGATGCGTATATTCGCGGGCTGGCCGCAGGCATCGAGGCGGCCAGGGAAAAGACCGGCATCGAAGGCCGGATGATCATCACCATCATCCGGCATATGGGGCCAGACGCTGCCGAGCGTACCGCGCTTTACGCAGCCAGGCGCGACCATCCGCTGGTCACCGGTTTCAACCTTGCCGGCGACGAGCGCATGCACACGGTTGCGGATTTTTCCCGCGCCTTCGATATCGCCCGCGATTGCGGTCTTGGCCTCACCATTCATGCTGGCGAGATGGCCGGCGCTTCCAGCGTGCGCGATGCGCTCGATCACGTTCGCCCGGCGCGCATCAGCCACGGCGTGCGGGCGATCGAGGATGCGGATCTCGTCAGGCGCATTGCGAGCGAGGGTATCGTGCTGGAAACATGCCCCGGGTCCAACGTTTCGCTGCAGGTCTTTGCGGACTTTGCCGCGCATCCCTTGCGCGCACTTCATGCGGCCGGATGCCGGGTGACGCTGAATTCGGACGATCCGCCGTTCTTTCATACGTCGCTGAAACAGGAATATGAGATCGCCTCGCAGGTGATGGGCTTTTCCGATGACGAGATCAACGGCATGACCCGCACGGCGATCGAGGCTGCCTTCGTCGATGAACCGACGCGTGCACGCCTTCTCGCCTCTCTCTGAGACGAAGCTGCGTGCCTCTCATGAAACCGCTCGGCTGGGGATGACGCCGGAAAGCGCCGCTCAGGCCTTGCGGCGTCTCGCCTTTCCATGAAAAAAGAATTTAAATCCAAATTCCGCAGGAGGGCTTGGCCATGGACGGCGTTACAGTCATCAATCACCCGCTTGTTCAGCACAAGCTGACCATCATGCGCAAGAAGGAGACCTCGACAGCAGGCTTCCGCCGCTTGCTGCGCGAAATCTCCACGCTGCTCTGCTACGAGGTCACCCGCGATCTCGAACTGACAATGGAAACCATTGAAACGCCGATGGAGACCATCCAGGCACCGGTGCTCGAGGGCAAGAAGCTGGTGTTCGCCTCGATCCTGCGCGCCGGAAACGGTCTTCTGGAGGGCATGCTGGAACTGGTGCCTTCCGCGCGCGTCTCGCATGTCGGCGTCTACCGCGATCATGAAACGCTGGAAGCGGTCGAATATTATTTCAAGGCACCGGAAGCCATGTCCGAGCGGCTGGTCATCGTCGTCGATCCGATGCTGGCGACCGGCAATTCCTCGATTGCCGCCATCGACAAGCTGAAGGAGCGCGGCGCGAAGAACCTGCGGTTTCTCTGCCTGCTGGCAGCGCCCGAAGGCATCAAGAGTTTCCAGGCGGCACATCCGGACGTGCCGATCTTTACCGCGTCGATCGACAGCCACCTCAACGAACAGGGCTATATCGTGCCGGGTCTCGGCGATGCCGGCGACCGGATGTACGGCACGAAGTAACGGCAAACAGCGGCCACACCCGGCGGCACACAGACCGGGAATGTCTTGCGGGTTCTTTAACCAGTTTTCCAACTCTGCACATCGCCGCCGGAAAATCCGGCGGCTTTTTGCATCCTGTTAGCAGGCGTCATGCTTAGCTCTTGCGAGGTTACGCGTGGAGTTGATCAATGCTGGGTCGCATGGCTGTGTTTGCGGGAGGCATCGTTGCCGCTGCCTTGGTGCTGCCAGGGCTTGCGACCTCCTATCTTGAACGGCCGCAGGCCGGCACCGTTGCCCAACCGGTAAACGTAAGCCCGGCGGCATATACGGGCGGCCGGAGCGTGGTGCTGCCGCCGGGCCCCGGCGGGCATTTCCTCGCCACCTTCACCATCAACGGCCGCAAGGCGGATGGCATGGTCGATACCGGCGCCAGCATGATCGCCATCAACATATCCACCGCGCGACGGCTGGGCATCTCGACAGGGTCACTCTCCTTCACCGCCAGGGCCAATACGGCAAACGGCATCGTCAAGGGCGCTGCCGTCATGCTCGATCGCGTTGAGATCGGCACGATCGCGGTCAAGGATGTTCAAGCGATGGTGCTGCCTGACAAATCGCTGTCGGGCATGCTGGTCGGCATGAGTTTTCTCAACAAGCTCTCGTCCTACAAGGTCGAGAACGGTGCCTTGCACCTTACACGCTGATCTTTGAAACGATCACCGGCCGCTCCGGCAACACGTCATCGCCAATCGCGTAGATTTCCTGTAGCCGTGCCCGCGCTTTAAACGCCGCATCGTCGCTGGCGGCATGAATCAGCGCAAACGGCTCGCCCTTTCCGACCTTCGTTCCCAACGGCTTCAGGCCGCTGAAGCCGACACGGTGATCGATCGCCTCGTCCGGCCGTGTGCGGCCGCCCCCGAGTGCAATGACTTCCATCCCGAGATCGCGGGCATTGCAGGTGTGCAGATAGCCGTCACACGGCGCCTCGACGGGGAGAAGGACCGGGGCCTTGACCAAATATGCCTGCGGACGCTCGATGAAATCGGCAGGGCCACCCAGCATATGAACCATGCGGCCAAACCGCTCCAGGGCAGCGCCGCTTCTCAGCGCGCGGCCGGCAAGATCTGCGCCCTCCGTGGGGCTGGCTGCAACGCCTGAGGTCATCAGCATTTCGGCAGCAAAAGTCATGACCACGGCTTCCAGGCGGGTGCCGGATTTTTCACCCCGCAGGAAGGCAACGCAGTTTTCGATTTCGACGGCGTTGCCGGCCGCATCGGCGAGCGGTTCGTTCATGTCCGTGATCAGCGCCGTCGTCTTGACGCCCGCACCATTGGCGACACCGACCAGCGAGCGCGCCAGCATTTCGGCCTCCTCAAGCCCCACCATGAAGGCGCCATTGCCGATCTTGACGTCGAGCACCAGCGATTGCAGCCCGGCGGCGAGCTTCTTCGACAGGATCGAGGCGGTGATCAGCGGCACGGAATCGACGGTCGCTGTCACATCGCGAATGGCGTATAGACGCCGGTCGGCGGGTGCGAGATCGGCGGTCTGGCCGATGATGGCGCAGCCGGCGTCCTCGACGGTCCGGCGAAACAGCGCTTCGGACGGCTTGATATCGTAGCCGGGAATCGATTCCAGCTTGTCGAGCGTGCCGCCGGTATGGCCAAGGCCACGGCCGGAAATCATCGGCACGGCGAGCCCGCATGCCGCCACGATTGGCGCCAGCATCAGGGAAACGTTATCGCCGACACCGCCGGTCGAATGCTTGTCGGCAACGGGGCGGCCAATATCCGCGAAGGACAGCACATCGCCGCTATCGCGCATGGCAAGCGTCAGCGCCACCGTTTCCTCAAGGCTCATGCCGGAAAACCACACGGCCATGGCGAAGGCTGCCACCTGCCCCTCGGAGATCGATCCGTCCGTGAGGCCACGGATGAAAGCGGCAATGTCGGCTCCCTCAAGCGATTCGCCGTTGCGCTTGCGCCGGATGACCTCCTGCGGGATCATGATCAATAGGCCGTCGCGCCGGCCACCGGCTCGCGGCCTTCCAGCACCGAGAGGATGTCGGTGAGCAGGCCGGAAGCGCCGAAGCGGAAGGTCGAGGGCATCGGCCAGTCGGGGCTGTGGATCGTTGCGGCAAGGGTGAGATAGAGGCGGGCGTCGCCGACGGTGCGAACGCCACCGGCCGGCTTGAAACCAACCTTTCGGCCGCTTTCGCGGATGCAGGTCAGCATGATATCCGCCGCCTCGAGCGTTGCGTTGACAGTGACCTTGCCGGTCGATGTCTTGATGAAATCGGCGCCTTCCTGAATGGCGATATGGGAGGCGTTGCGGATCAGGCCGCGATCCTTCAATTCTCCGGTCTCCAGAATGGTCTTGAGCAGAACGGGCGCCGGGCATGCCTTGCGCACCTCGGAAATCATCGTGCGCACGGCCTGTTCGTCGCCGCCTATGAAGGCGCGATAGGGAATGACCAGATCGATTTCATCGGCGCCATCGGCAATCGCCTGCCGCGTTTCGGCCAGCACCGTTTCGACCGGCAGGTCGCCGGAGGGGAAATTGACGACGGTAGCGATCTTGACTGCGCTGCCCGCCCCCAGAATGCTGCGGGCCTGGGCCACGAAACGCGGCCAGATGCAGATCGCTGCCGTATGGCCATGCGACGTGCGGGCCATGGCGCAGAGCTTGTCGATCGCCGCCGGCGTGCAGTCGTCGGAGAGGTCGGTGAGATCGAGCAGTGACAGCGCGAGCGCGGCTATCTGGCGATTGGAGGCTTCGAGCATCATGGTGTCCGTCCATTTCGAGATCGCGATCAATCGTGAGCGGGCCTGCGGCTGATCACGAACGGTTGTTCTAGAGCGCTTCATCTGCAAACGGAAGCACTTCTGTTGGCTTGAGAGGAGCGCGCAACCGCTCCAGCGTGGCCGAAGGTGGAGAACCCGGTCGTGCTACGCCGAGATCATTTCGGTGAGGATGGACGCCAGACGGGCGCCGCCGATGGGGGCCATGTCCTTGGTTTCGTGGTGGCTGAGCTCGCCACCGGTCATGCCTGCGCCGAAATTGGTGATGACCGAGGCGGCAGCGACCTTCAGGCTGAAGAACCGGGCGAGGATGACTTCCGGCACGGTCGACATGCCGACCGCGTCGGCGCCGAGAATGCGGGCCATGCGGATTTCCGCCGGCGTTTCGAAATTCGGCCCGGAAAACCACATATAGACGCCGGAACCGAGCGGAATATCCAGCTTGATGGCCGCAGCGCGCATGCGCTCAGCCAGTTCGGTATCATAGGCGGAGGTCAGCCCGACGAAGCGATCGTCGCTATCGACGCCGATCAGCGGGCTGGTGCCGGAAAAATTGATGTGATCGGTGATCTGCATCACCGAGCCCGGCGGCAGGTCTTCGCGCAGCGACCCCGCCGAATTGGTGAGGATCAGCGTTTCGACGCCCAGCGCTTTCAATGTCTCGATTGGCGTGCGCATCGCATTGGCATCACCACGCTCATAGAAATGCACCCGGCCGGACAGGACGATGACGGGGACGCCGCCGATCGTGCCAGCGACCAGCTCACCGGCATGCCCCGATACGGCACTGACCGGAAAACCAGGAATATCCGCATAGGACATCCGCACGGGATCAGCGACCGCCGCAACCAGCGATCCGAGCCCGGAGCCGAGCACGATGCCGTAACGCGGCGAAAAGCCGGAAAGCCTGGCCTTCAGCAGCTCTGCGGCCGCCGTCATCCGAAGACCTCGGTCTCGAACGAATGCGGCAGGAGATCAGCCATGGAGAGCGTCTTTTTCACACCCGTCTCATCGCAGAGGAAAATGCGGGTGCTGGCACCGGAAAATTCCGCCAGCCGCTGGCGGCAGCCGCCGCAGGGCGGGCAGAGCGCCAGCTTTTCGGCAATCACCGCGACCTCGACGATCTTGCGCTGACCGGCCATGACCATATGGCTGATCGCCGTCGTCTCCGCACACCAGCCCTCGGGAAAGGACAGGTTTTCGATATTGGCGCCGGTATAGATCCGGCCGTCCTCGGCGCGGATCGCGGCGCCGACGGGGAATTTCGAATAGGGCGCATGGGCTTTCGCCATGGCCTCGCGGGCTGCCTCGAAAAGTTCGTTTTCCACGGTCAGCGCTCCTTCACATAGGGTACACCCCCTGCCTTGGGCGGGATCGCCTTGCCGATGAAGCCGGCAAGCAGGATGACCGTGAGGATATAGGGCAGCGCCTGCATCAATTGTACCGGCACCTGGCCGATCAGCGGCAACGGGTTGCCCTGCAGGCGAATAGCGAGCGCATCGAGGAAGCCGAAGAGAAGGCAGGCCAGCATGATGTTGACCGGACGCCATTTGGCAAAGATCAAGGCGGCCAGCGCGATATAGCCCTTGCCGGCCGTCATGCCCTTGACGAAGCCGGCGCTCATGGCCAGCGACAGATAGGCCCCGGCAAAGCCGCAGAGAATGCCGCAGCAGATGACGGCGCGGTACCGCAGCCAGATCACCGAAATGCCGGCCGTATCCACCGCGCTCGGATTTTCGCCGACGGCGCGAAGGCGCAGGCCAAAGCGGGTGCGGTAGAGAATCCACCAGCTGAATGGCACCAGCGCGAAGGCGACATAGGTGAGGATGAAATGGCCTGACAAAAGCTCGGAATAGATCGGCCCGAGAAACGGCACGTCGCGCACCGCATCGGCAAAGGGCAGCGTGACCGTCTGGAAGCGGGCATCGCCCGATAGCGCCGGCGTGCGGCCGCCCTGGCGGAACCAGGCTTCGCCGAGGATGACGGTGGAGCCTGCGACGATGAAATTGATCGCAACGCCGGACACGATCTGGCTGCCGCGCTGGGTGATCGAGGCATAGCCGTGGACCAGAGATAACAGCACGGAAATCAGGATGGCGGCCAGAAGCCCCATCATCACATTGCCGGTTACGGCGGCGACGGCACCGGCGGCAAAGGCGGCGCCAAGCATCTTGCCCTCAAGGCCGATGTCGAACACCCCTGCCCGCTCGGTGAACAGGCCGGCCAGTGCTGCAAAGATCAGTGGAACGGAGACCCGGATGGTCGATTCGAGGATCGCGATGATCGTGTGGAAAAGATCCATGGCTCAGGCTCCCCTTGTCTGCGCGGCAACGGCGGAACGGCGGCCGATCCCGGCAAAGGCGCGGCCGATCGCCGGGCGGAACATGTTTTCCAGCGCCCCGGCAAAAAGGATGACCAAGCCCTGGATGATGACGATCATGTCGCGCGAGATGGCTGGCATTTCAAAGGCGATTTCGGCGCCACCCTGATAGAGCATGCCGAACAGGACCGCAGCCGGGATGATGCCGGCCGGATGCGAGCGGCCCATCAGCGCCACCGCGATGCCGACGAAACCGGCGCCCTGCACGAAATCCAGCTGCATGCGGTATTGCTCGCCCATGATCGGGTTGAGCGCCATCATGCCTGCCAGACCGCCCGAGATCATCATGACGATGACAATAATGCGCGCCTCGCCGATCCCGGCATAGCGCGCGGCCGATGGACTGTGGCCCATGGTGCGCATCTCGTAGCCAAGCTTGGTGCGCCAGATCAGCACCCAGACGCCGAAGGCGGCGAGAAGGGCCAGCAGAAAGGAGACATTGAACGGCGAATTGCCGAGATTGAGCCCGAAGATCGACATCAGCCAGTCCAGCTTCGGCAACTGCCCGCCCGCCTCGAAGGTGCGGGTCTGCGGCGCCATCTGGCCAAGCGGCTTCAGCACCCGGGTCAGGAGATAGACCATCAGGCTGGAGGCGATGAAGTTGAACATGATGGTGGTGATGACCACGTGGCTGCCGCGCTTGGCCTGCAGCCAGCCGGGCAGGAAGGCCCAGAGCGCGCCAAATGTGGCCGACCCGATGATCGCCAGCGGAAACACCACGAACCAGGGCATGGTCTTGTCGAGCCAGAGACAGGCGAGCGCCACGCCGATGCCGCCGATATAGGCCTGCCCCTCACTGCCGATATTGAACAGGCCGGCATGGAAGGCGACGGCGACCGAGAGGCCGGTGAAGATGAAGGTCGTGGCATAATACAGCGTGAAGCCGATATATTCGCCGCGGCCAAAGGCGCCGGTGATCATGTAATAGGCGGCATCCAGCGGATTTTCGCCGACAAGCAGCACGACGAGCCCGGCGACCAGGAAGGCAACGGCCAGATTGAGCACCGGGATCAGGATATATTCGGCCCAGGCCGGCAGTTTTGCATAGGGATTGCTCATTCGGCGGCCTCCTTGCGGCCTTCGACACCGGCCATCAACAGGCCGAGCTCCCCTTCGGTCGCATCCGGATCGCGCTCGCCGACGACACGGCCGGCAAACATGACGATGATACGGTCGGACAGGGCGCGGATTTCATCGAGTTCGACGGAGACGAGCAGGACAGCCTTGCCCTGGTCCCGCATCTCGATGATCCGTTTGTGGATGAATTCGATGGCGCCGACATCGACGCCGCGCGTCGGCTGGCCGATGATGAGGACGTCCGGCCCACGCTCCATCTCGCGCGCCAAAACGATCTTCTGCTGGTTGCCGCCGGAAAAATTGGCGGTCTTCAGCCGGGGATTGGGCGGCCTGATATCGTATTTTTTGATCTTTTCCTCGGCATCCGCCTGGATCGCCTTGGTATTGAGGAAGACGCCGTTGAGGTAGCGCTTGTCGTGGTGGTAGCCGAGGATACCGTTTTCGGCCTCCTCGAATTTCAGCACCAGCCCGACATGGTGGCGGTCTTCCGGCACATGGGCGAGCCCCCTGTCGCGCAGGTCGCGCGGATCGACATGGGCGGTAACGTCGATCGGCTCGCCGTTGAGCAGCACCCTGCCGCCGACCGCCTTGCGAATGCCGGAGATCGCTTCCAGCAGTTCGGACTGGCCATTGCCCGCCACCCCGGCAATGCCGACGATTTCGCCGGCGCGCAGGTTGAACGAGACATTATCGACCATGGTGACGCCACGGCCATCGCGCACCGTCAGGTTTTCGACCGCAAGCTTGACCTCGCCAGGATTGGCCTCGCCCTTTTCGACCCGCAACAGCACGCGGCGTCCGACCATCAGCTCGGCCAGTTCCTCGACCGAGGTTTCCCTGGTTTTGCGCGTCGCCACCATCTCGCCGCGGCGCATGACGGACACCTCGTCAGTGATCGCCATGATCTCGCGCAGCTTGTGGGTGATGAAGATGATGGTCTTGCCCTGATCCTTCAACTGACCCAGGATGCGGAACAGGTGATCGGCCTCGGGCGGCGTCAAAACCCCCGTCGGCTCGTCGAGAATGAGGATATCGGCCCGGCGGTAGAGCGCCTTCAGGATTTCGACGCGCTGCTGCAGCCCGACCGGCAATTCCTCGATCAGGGCGTCCGGATTGACCTCCAGCGCATATTCCTTTTCCAGCCGTTTCAGCTCGACGCGGGCCTTGGAAATGCTGGTATTGAGGATCTGGCTTTCTTCTGCACCGAGCATGACATTCTCGAGCACGGTGAAATTCTCGACCAGCATGAAATGCTGGTGCACCATGCCGATGCCGCTGGCGATCGCCGCGTTCGGATCCTTGATCGTCACGGTCTTGCCGTCGATAACGATATCGCCCTCGTCGGCCTGGTAGAAGCCGTAGAGGATCGACATCAGGGTCGATTTGCCGGCGCCGTTTTCACCGATAATGCCGTGAATGGTGCCCTTGCGAACGGTCAGGTTGATATTCTTATTGGCATGGACAAGGCCAAAGCTCTTGTCGATGCCACGCAACTCGATGGCAATATCGCTCATATTGACCCATGTTCCCCAAGCCGGCCCGGTTTTCTCCGCTTTGACAGCGGCATCCCGGGCATCGATTTTTTTACCAATTGGTTAAGTTTAGCATCGAAATCCGGGCGCGTAAGTCAAAAAATCAAAAGCCCCTCCGCTCTTCCCAGATCATTCCAGATCGTTGCGGAGAGTCCAGCGCGATTTACGCACTTTCCGGCGAAACGCAATATCCCAGTTCGCCGGACTGTATCGATGATGTGGATATGATAGGGGATGGCATACGCATATACGGCTGCCGTGAAGGAAAAAACCATGAGCAATGACAGCGAGCGCCTCATCCGGCTCGAGGAAACGATCGCGCATCAGGCAAAGACGATCGAGGAATTGTCCGACCAGTTGACGCAGCAATGGACCGTGGTCGAGCAAGTCCGGGCCAAGCTCGACCGCCTGACCGAGCGCTTCCTCAGTCTTGAGGAACAAAGCATCGAGGCGCCCGCCAATACACGTCCGCCGCATTATTGAGCGGGCATCCGAACCCAGCGCTCAACACCCCCTCCCCGCAAGGCCCCTCCCCAACCCCTCCCCACAAGGGGGAGGGGCTAAACCGTGGCACCCACGGTGTTCCCGGTTACCATCTTTTGGCGGTCAGCATCCCTTCGCGGTCAGCGTTTAATACTCGTGGCCAGTTGTTGGCGTTCCCTTCGCGGTCAGTTTTAATCGTCACGGCCGGTTGCTTGGTGCGCAAAAGGCGCGGCATCGAAGCCCCTCCCCCTTGTGGGGAGGGGTTGGGGAGGGGTCTTTTGGGAAGGGCCTATCAAAACCTTCCAAACAATAAAAAAGCCGCCGGTCCCAGAGACCGGCGGCCTCTTCATTCAATCCGTTTGCGGATCAATAGGGGCAGGCTTCATCCGACATATAGTCGTGAACCGCAACCGTACCGGCAACGATGTCGGCCTTGACCTTGTCAACGGCGGTCAGCATTTCAGGTGTGATCAGCGCCTTGTTGTTGTCGTCGAGCGCAAAGCCGACGCCATCTTCCTTGAGGCCGAGGTTGGAGGCGCCGAATTCGAACTTGTCATCTTTTGCGGCCTTGAAGGCTTCGTAGACGGCAACATCGACGCGCTTGAGCATGGAGGTCAGGACCTTGCCGGGCTGGAGCGCGTTCTGGTTTGAGTCAACGCCGATGCCGAGCTTGCCTGCATCCGCAGCCGCCTGAAGAACACCGACACCGGTGCCGCCGGCAGCGTGATAGACGACGTCGGAGCCCTGATCGATCTGCGACTTGGCGATTTCGCCGCCCTTGACCGGGTCGTTCCAGGCATCCGGGGTCGTGCCGGTATAGGCTTCGAGCACCTTGACGTCAGCACCGGTGGACTTGGCACCACCGATGTAACCACAGGCGAACTTGTGGATCAGCGGGATATCCATGCCTCCGACGAAGCTGACGGTCTTCGACTTGGATGCAAGACCGGCGAGAACGCCGACGAGATACGAGCCTTCCTGTTCCTTGAAGACGATCGACTTGACGTTCGGCTTGTCGACGACCGTGTCGATGATGGCGAATTTCGTGTCGGGATATTCAGCGGCCAGCTTTTCGAGCGGCGGCGCCCAGTTGAAACCGACGATCACGATCGGGTTGTTGCCGTCGCCGGCGAAGCGGCGCAGCGCCTGCTCGCGCTGGGCATCGTTGCTGATTTCGAATTCGCGATATTCAATGCCGGTTTCGGTCTTGAATTTTTCCGCGCCGTTGAAGGCTGCTTCGTTGAAGGATTTGTCGAACTTGCCGCCGAGATCGAAGATCAGCGCCGGCTTGATGTCTGCGGCAAGCGCCGTGGCCGACATCATCGAAAAAGCAAGGAGACCGAGGAGGGTTTTTTTCATTGTGCAGCCCTGTTGTTGCTATTGATCTTGTTGGGTCCTCCCGCAAGCTCCTCTGCGGGAGCATGTCTGCGGAACCACCACTCCCTTGAAGGGATGTCTGGCTGGCGCGCATCCTTACATGCCTCAAATCAAAATTCACCCGAAATTTTTCAATTGGTAAAAAAAGGTAAATGGCCCAAAAACCTGGCAAAATTATCGTTTTGCGGCGATTTTTTGTGCACGGGCCATCGGCCCTATCAACGCAAAAGGGCGCGGCATCGATCTGCCGCGCCCTCAAAATCGCTCGATCCGTTGCGGCTTACCAGGCCTTGCTGAGCTTCAGCGTCACGGTGCGCTGGTCGCCGTAACCGCAGGTAAACAAGCCTTGGCAACCCTTGACATACTCTTTGTCGAACAGGTTGGTGACGTTGAGGGCTGCGCCCCAGCCGTTCTTCTCGTACCGGATCGCCGCATCCGCGATCAGCGCATCGGGAACCTTGGCGGTATTGGCCATATCGGCGAAGGATTCGCCCTGGTAGCGCAGGCCGCCGCCCAGGCTGACGCCTTCCAGCGCGCCTTCCGTCACCAGATATTCGACCCAAACGGCCGCCTCATGTTCCGGGATCAGATAGGGGCGGTTGCCGATGACCGAAGGGTCGCCGTCTTCCGTGACTTCCAGGTCGTTATAGGTGTAGCTCGCCAGCATCTTCCAGTTCTGGGTGAGGTTGACCTTGCCTTCCAGCTCGAAGCCGGTGGATGTGACCTCGCCGATCTGCTCCTGGAAGGGTGGCGGACCTGCGATCGTCGTCGTGACGTTCTGCTTGACGATCTGGTAGACCGAGGCCGTCAGCGAGCCGTCAATGAAGGTGGGTTCGTATTTGATGCCGCCTTCGACCTGATGGCCTTCTTCCGGTTCCAGCGCGCCGCCGCTGCCCGAGAGGGTGCCGATCTGTGGATTGAAGAAGGTTGCGACGGAGACATAGGGCGTGATGCCATTGTCGAATTCATAGGCAAGGCCGGCGCGGCCGCTGAGTGCGCTGTCATTGGTGGCATAGGACCCCGTGGCCAGACGCGAGCGGTTTTCGATATCGACATAATCATAGCGGCCATTCAGCGTCAGCAGCCAGCCATCGCCGAAGCGGATCTGGTCCTGCGCGTAGACACCAGTCTGCTTCAGGCGGGTGACGCCATCGAGATAGGTGAAATAGGCTGGCAGCCCGCCGCCATAGACCGGATCGGTCGGATCCAGATCCGTCGCCGGGAATGCGGAGGCCTGGGTCTGGTCGATCTTGAAATTCTTGTAGTCGAGGCCAAGCAGCAGCGAATGTTCGAGCGGCCCGGTCGAGAATTCCTTTTCCGCACGGTTATCGACACTGAAACTATCGACGGATGTATCGTGCTTGAAGCCGAGACGGGCGAGATCATAGGTGGGCGTATAGGCATAGGGGTAGACAAGCTCTTCAGCCTTGTCGAGATGGCTGTAGCGCAGGTTCTGTGAGACCTTCCAGCCATTGTCGAATTCGTGCGAGAATTCATAGCCGAGCATCTGCTGGTCGTAGCGGCCAAAATCATGATCCGGCTCGCCGAAGAACAGGTCGCGGTCGATCTTGCCGAACGGGGCGTTGGTGACCGTGCCTTCATAGGGAAGGAAGCCGTTGCCGACATGGGTCTGGTCGAAGGCCGAAACGATCGCATAGACGGTCAGCGATGTCGCATCATCCGGCGCATAGGTGACCTGCGGCATGACGAAGCCGCGCAGATCCTCGGAATAATCCGAATAATTGTCGCCGCCAGCGATCTTGCCGGTGACGCGGTAGGTGATCGTGCCATCGTCATTCAGCTTGTCATTGGCATCGAAGCCGAAGAAGGCATTGCCGAAATTGTTGATGCCGATCTCTGTGGAGTAGGCGGGCTCTGCCTGCGGGCGCTTGCGCACGAGATCGACAATGCCGCCGGGGCTCGAACCGCCATAAAGAACGGACCCCGGGCCCTTCAGCACCTCGACCCGTTCCATCATATAGGCATCGGTCTGGAAACCGCCGAAGCCGAAGGAAAAGAGATTGAGGCCGTCGAGGAAGACACCGGTCTGCGTCGCGTCGAAGCCACGGATGTAGAACCAGTCCGTATCCGGATCGCTGCCGAAGGGTTCGGTCGAAACACCGGCGGTGTAGCGCAGGGCCTCGTCGATCTTGGTGACGACGCCGCGATCGTCCAGTTCCTTGCGGCCGATCACAGAAACGGATTGCGGTATCTGCGAAACCGGCGTTGCGGTCTTCGAGCCCGTGCCCGTCGCCTTTGCCACATAGCCATCGACCGGGCCGGTGGCTTCGCCCTCTGCAGGCTTGCCGCCCTTGCCGCCTTCGACGGTCAGGCGTTCCAGCGCCGTGGCGCCGCCTGTTGCGGCGTCCTGCGCATAGGCAGACTGCGCAACAGTGATTGCCGCAACGGCGGCACTCGCCATCAATACCCGGTAGAGACCAGTCCCCTTGATCTGCATGATTTCGTCACCCCAGCTTGAACCGGGCGCCTTCGCCCCCGTCGGCGGTACGCAATCCGGCATTTCCATGAATATAAGCGGAGTCTTTAGCTCAACTATGATGGACCGGGATTGTCTCTGGCTGCGGTTCTTGAACGTTTCTGGTCCATATTCCGCTTTCTGCCCAGACAAAGCGCAAATGCTCAAAAGCGTTGGCTTTTGGCCCAGGTGGCCGGTGTTGCGCCGACAGACTTGCGGAACACACGGGTGAAGTGCGCCTGATCGGCAAAGCCGGTTTCGGCGGCAATGACGCTCATCGGCAATTCGTCCGTGAGCATCAGTTGCTTGGCCCGCTCGATGCGGGCCTTCATCTGCCACTGGTGCGGCGGCAAGCCGGTCGAGGCCTTGAAGGCATGGCTGAAATAGGATTGCGACAGACCGGTGAGCGTTGCCAGTTCTTCAAGACGAATGCCGCGCAGGCAGTTTTCCTCGATATAATCAATCGAGCGGCGCAACTGCCATGCGGCCAGCTCGCTGCGCTTGCGCGCACGCACCGGCGCAAGCTTCATCACATCCACAAACAGCGCCACCGACAGTCCATCGCCATAGAGATCGTGCAATGGCTGCGGATTTTCGCATTCGGCAGCGATCAGCTCGGCGAGAGCCAGGAACCGCGGCTCGGAAAACAAGAGGCGCGGCATATCCAGCTTGCGCCTGTCGAGTTCCTCCATCAGCCTGCGGCTGAGCACCTCCGCGTTGAAATGCAGATCGAGATGGCGGACATAATTCACATCGACCATTTCGGCCCACAATTCCATGCCTGCCGGAATATAGGAGATCACCTGGCGGCGGCTGTCCTCCGCCGGTGCCTGATGCGCCGGCCGCAGCCGGATGTTGCGCCGCCCGCCGCCCTTGGCGTCCAGTACGATGAAGAGCCTGGGATCATCCGCCACATAGAACCCGCCAGCGGCCGGCGCGCATTCGACATCCCAGAGATCGGCAACGATGCCGTTCCATTCGCGGCGGTTCAGCCCACCGATGACGGAAAACCCGGAAATCCTGTTGTTCATGCGCGGTTGAAAGGTCATAACGCCTCGGCGGAACCGGTCCATGCGGCCGGGAATAAAACCTGCTTTTTATAATCAAGTTTTAATATGGGAAGTCCCGCAGTTTGGCAATTGCTGAAATGCCCGCAAAACCCGTGTTTATCGGCATTGTGTCCTTTTCGCCATGATTGCCCGTCAAATCGGCTCGCCGGGGTTCGCACTCATCAGAGTTTGCGCCGGTTGAGTCAGGCCGAAAACCGGCCAGCGGCGGGCGGGCGCTTATAGCCGATCATCCAAAGAATGAGCGCGATCAGCAGGAAGAAGGCGAAAGCTGGCTGCTGCAGCAACCAGCGGATCATCGGATCGAGAAAGGCGCCATTGGCATGCGGCCGTTCCAGGCCCTGTACGAAAGACAGGGCCGAAGGGCCGGCGGCGGCAAGCGCTGCTGCAAGCGGCGTCAGCACCGGCTGCGATGCCGATACCGACTGGATGGCATCGACGGATGCGACGAGCACGCCTGAGACCAGCACCAGAAAACTCGCAAACCGCAGCAAGAACCGCATTCCGCCTCCCCTATCCGGCCCTATCCGCCGGGTCCAGCAAGCAATAAGCACAGGCTAGAAGAAGTGCAATCCCGCCTTTTCACAGGGCCGGATCGCAAGAAGTCAAAAAACTGTCAGAAATCAGTTGATCCCACCGAGTTCCTCGGTATATATCGCGCCGTCCGCAGGTTTTCGTCTGCGGCTTACCCGGTTTGGCGCAGCCGAACGGGGTTTTCGGGAGAAAGCAAGCGCTTGTCTCTAATCCACCGGCCCCAACCGCCGGTGCGATTGACAAAACGGACAGGTGGCCGAGTGGTTGAAGGCGCACGCCTGGAAAGTGTGTATACGTGAGAGCGTATCGCGGGTTCGAATCCCGCTCTGTCCGCCATTTTCTCAATCAACGTTTATCCAATTTTTCCGGGCAGCCCGCGCTCGAGTGATCACCCGTTCGAACCCGGCTGCGAACCATATTTCCGCCCGCTTCAAGTACACCTTTGCGCAAGCGCGTGCCTGCGCTACATCATTCATGCAATTGACAGTCTGCTTTCAGCCAATTTCCAGTCCGGCGCTGTGCCACCAAGGAGACATGAGCATGACTTATATCGCATCCCCCAAACGCCCCATCGGTCATCCGGAACGCGCGCTCGACTGTGAGGAAGTGTTGCAGGTGGCGCTGGCGCATTTGTCGAACGAGACGTCCCTGACGGAGGATGATGTCGAGGCACAACTTGTTCAGGGCGGCCTCAAGGCCGGATGGGAAGAGGCGGAACTGAGGATTGCGATTGCGGATTTGCGCCGCAATGCGGCCTTGGGATTGCAGGGCCTGCCGGAATAGAGAGGCAGGCAAAAGGCCGTTCGGTGCCGTTTTCGCCACGCACAGGCTAAGCGGAGATCAGTGCCGCCGCCTGTGTCAAAAATACAATATCAACCTGTGTCATGGATCGACGGGCCCCGCCAAGTTGCCCGGTTGAGGCTTGACGGCGGCAGCTGACTGTGGACTTTGTCCGGCACACAATTCCAGGCTGTCCTGTCAAATCTTGTGTTTTGTTGGAAGCGTATCCATGACCTCAGCATCGATCGGCAAGGCTGCCACGTCATCATCCGGGCGCTTCCTGCGGCAGCTGGTCGTCACTCTGTCGCTCGTGGCAACGCTGAGCGCCTGTGGGGGGCATGCCAAGGGCGTCATGCAGCCGCTCAACATTGCCGCCGAGCCGAAGGGCAATGCCGTCGTCGATATGCTGGTGGCAACCAGCCGGCTGCCCTCGGGAGATCCGGCAACGCTGTTTTCCGGCGAGCGCAGCGTCCAGGCCTCCTTGACCGATGTGGCGGTGTCCATTCCATCCAGCAAGATACGCGCATCGGGCACCGTGCAATGGCCAAAGAAGCTGCCGCCCAATCCGGACACCGATTTCGCGGTTGTCCGCGTCCAGCCGGTGCCGGACGTTCAACAGGCGCGGGAATGGGTGCGCAAGCACTCCTCCGGCGGCCATGCGATGGTCTTCATTCACGGTTTCAACAATACGTATGAGGATTCGATCTTCCGTTTTGCCCAGATCGTTCACGATTCCGGCGCTGACGTGACACCCGTCCTTTTCACCTGGCCGTCGCGCGCGAAGGTGTTCGACTATAATTACGACAAGGAAAGCACCAACTATTCGCGCACCTCGCTGGAGAACACGCTGAAGGCGCTGGTCGAGGATAAGAATATCAAGGATATCACCATCCTTGCCCATTCGATGGGAACGTGGCTGGCGATGGAATCGATCCGCCAGATGGCGATCCGCAATGGCGGACTTCCAAAAAAGATCGAAAACGTCATCCTTGCCTCCCCCGATATCGATGTCGATGTGTTTTCCCGGCAATGGAACGAACTGGGCAAACACAAGCCGAATTTCACGATTTTCGTCTCGCAGGACGACCGGGCGCTGGCGCTGTCGCGTTATATTTCGGGCGATGTCCAGCGGCTTGGACAGATCAACCCTGCCGAAGAGCCCTATAAGTCCAAGCTCGAGAAAGCCGGCATCGCCGTCGTCGATCTGACCAAGGTGAAATCCACCGATCGCCTCAACCATGGCAAATTTGCCGAAAGCCCTGAGATCGTGCAGCTGATCGGCCAGCGGCTTGTGACCGGCCAGACCTTGACGGATTCGGACGTCACTCTCGGCGACGGTATCACGGCTCTGGTGGCCGGCACGGTCAATACGGTCGGCCAGGTCACGGCAACCACGGTTGCGACCCCTGTCGATCTTCTTTCCGGAAATCTGAAACTGCCGAAGAAGAAAAAACCGGCAGAGGTCGAAGGCGCCTTCCAGCCGCAGGATGCCCCGTCGCAGTAAGGCGGCGGATCGAGACACGCGGCGGTCTATAGTGGACCACTGCGGAACCATCGCCCCGGATGATCGTTTTACTCCCACAAAGGAGAACGATCATGCCGACCACAATCCCGACACCACAGGACGACAGCCCGCGCGGCCCGCAATCCACGCCGGGCATCCCGGATCGTACGCAGGAAAAACCGGCGACGCCGCCTGTGATCGACAAGGGCGACACGAAGAACCCCAACGACCCCGTTCTGGAGCCGGCTCTGCTCCCCATCGGCGATCCCGCTGGCGCGGCTTAAGGAAGACATCATGTCCACAGACGATACCAACGCCACACCGGAACAGAGGAAGCCGCGCGATGTGCATCGACCACCAGGCGAGCCTTCTCACGCTGACGAGCGATCTAAAGCTCCACCTATGGTTCAGCCGGCAGGCGGCAAGGACGAGAGCGAAAAGCCCATCGTCAACCCTGTGACCGGCGGCTTGATTTGATACAGAGATTGAAAAGAAAAATACCGGCTCGCATTTTGCAAGCCGGTATTTTTATAAGTCACAACAGGAATAGCGGCGTGATGGCGCTCAGTGCGGCAGCACCTCGACCTTATTCTCGACGAGATGAACACCGATCACCGACGCGGCGGCCTGTTCGATGCAGCCGATTTCTGTCTCGCAGGACACGTAACCGCTGAGAATAACGGTGCGCCCGACAGCCATGACGGACAGCCTGGATGTATCGATCAGCGCCGAATATTGAATGTAACGCATGACCTTGTTGGCCAGTTCGTCATCGGTGAGGTCCGAGTGATCATCCTGGTGGATATAAATCTGATTGTGCATGGCGATTGTCCTTCCGCAGGGACAACGCAAGTTTTTCCCGAATGTTCCAGACTTCTGAAATGAGTTTGCAGTGCGGGATATCAGACGCCCGGATGCACATTCCCGGGTTGCAGGCTTACCGGCTGCACGTGGATGAAGGCCTCGACGGCTGCGGCAATGAAGTCCTGGCGGGCATAGTCCATCGGCTGTTCGCCGCGCAACACACCGCGGCATGTCCGGATCGCCGCCTGGTAGGCGGTCCCCTCGTGAATCGGCCATTTTTCCAAGAGGCATTGTGCCGCTTCGCGGGTGTTGCGCACCACCCGGTATGTTCCTATTCCGTCGAGTTCGAGGACGAAGGGTTCAAGCCACCATTTTTCAATCATCTGGCAACCTCCTGCCGCACCTTGGCATATGAGCCTTGCGTGAAATGTACGCGGCGCGGGTTACTTGCTCAGCACCGGGTTGCGGCCGCCGGGCGAATGGGGCTATGGCGGAGAGACCTTCCGCCAAGAGGCCGTGCCTGATGTCTGATGTCTTCCTGAATGTCGTCCCGATTTTCGTTTTGATCCTCTTGGGCTGGCTGATCGTGCGGATGAACTATCTGAAGGCATCGGTGGGAGAGGCGCTTGGAGATTTCGTTTTCCGGGTCGCCGTGCCGGTTCTCCTGTTCCGCACCATTGCCGAGGCTGATTTCCGGGAGGGATCGCCCTGGCCGCTCTGGGTCGCCTATTTCTCCGGCGTCTGCGTGACCTGGACGCTGGGGCATCTCGCAGCGACGGTGCTTTTCAAGAAGGATGCTCGCATCGGGGTTTTGGCCGGGGTGTCGTCCGCCTTTGCCAATACGGTCTTCATCGGCCTGCCGCTGGTGTCCAGCAGCGTCGGTCAGGAGGGTGTCGTGGCCCTGTCCATTCTTCTGTCGGTGCATCTGCCGGTGATGATGATCGCCGGAACCATCCTGATGGAGCGGGCGGAACGCAAGACCAGCGGCAGGCCCGGCCAGAGTCCGCTTGCGCTCTTGAAGGGCATCCTGCGCAATCTGGTGCGTAATCCGCTGGTCATCGGGCTGGCGCTGGGGGCCCTGGTGCATCTGACAGGCATGCCGCTTGGCGGCCCGGTCAAGATCGTCATCGATCAGCTGGCCGGCGTCGCTGCGCCTGCGGCGCTGATCTCGATCGGCATGGCTGTCGATAAATACGGGCTGACCGGCAATACCGGCCTTGCCTCGATCACCAGCGCGTTGAAATTGATCGTGCTGCCGGCGACGGTCTACGGCGCCTGCCAGCTGCTTGGCCTCAACAGCCACTGGACGGCGGCGCTGGTCTTGACGTCATCGGTTCCCACCGGCGTCAATGCCTGGCTGATCGCCAACCATTTCAACGTCGGCCACGGATTGGCCTCATCGACGATTACCATCACCACCGCGCTCGGCGTCATCTCGGTTTCGGCCTGGGCCTATTTTCTGCTGTAACGGAACCCGGACGTGAAAAAGCCCGGCACATGATGGGCCGGGCTCTGTTCAATCTGCATCTTGGCTTTGGATAAAGCGCTTATTGTGCCGGCGCCGTCTCGGTGGCGGGCTTCGTTGCTTCGCCTTCCGTCGCCGGCTTCGTTGCTTCGCCTTCTGTCGCAGGCTTTGCGGCCTCGCCTTCCGTCGCGGGCGTGGCAGCGCCAGCTTCGGCAGCCGGCTTTGCGGCTTCGCCTTCGGCGGCAGGTGCGGCAGCGGCCGTTGCCTCCGGCAGAGCGGCCGGGGTATCGGCCTGTTCGCGCAGCCAGGCAATCAGGTTGGCGCGTTCGTCCGGCTTCTTGACGCCGGCAAAGCCCATGGCGGTGCCGGGAACGTGCTTCTTCGGTGCTTCGACGAAGAAGCTCAGGTGATCGTAGGTCCAGGTCTTGTTGGCTTCGGCGAATGTCTTCATGCCGGCCGAATAGGCAAAACCTTCATGCGAAGCGATCGGACGATCGACAACGCCCCACAGGTTAGGGCCAACCTTGTTGGCCCCTCCCTTATCGGCGGTGTGACAGCTCGCGCATTTCTTGAAGACTGTTGCGCCTGCAGCGGCATCGGCCGAAGCCAGGAGCGGCTTGATATCGACTTCGACTTCCGCCGTGGCGCCAGCGCCGGCATCAGACGCGCCTTCTTCGGCGATGATGGCAAAGCCTTCCTTCTCAGGAGCTTCCGAATGGAAGATGCCTTCCGATGCGATCGATACGGACATCAAAACAAAGACCGTACCGAGGAAGGCACCCACGCCCATGTTTACATATGAGTTCATCCGCAAATGCTCCCCTTGCAACCGGCGCGAACAAAACGCCAGCCTATCTTGAAATCGCGCGGAACCTATGTCTTTTGGCTTTGTGTTGCAACAGACATTATAAGCCCGGGTCTGAGACCTTTTGACACTTTTCCGGCGCGTTTTGAAGGCCTAAGCATGAATAGCGACAATTTGGACAAAACCCTCATTCTGATCCCCGCGCGCATGGCCTCGACACGGCTGCCCGGCAAGCCGCTCGCAGACATCTGCGGCCTGCCGATGATTGTCCAGGTTGCCCTGCGGGCACGCGATGCAAACGCCGGCCGGATCGTGGTGGCGGTCGATCATCAGGACGTGTTCGATACCGTCATCGCCGCCGGTTTCGAGGCTGTGATGACGCGCGTGGACCATCAATCCGGTTCGGACCGTATCCATGAGGCGCTTTTAAAGAGCGATCCGCAGGGAAAAGCCGAAATCATCATCAATGTTCAGGGCGATCTGCCGACCATCGAGCCGGACACCATCCGCGCCGCGCTGAGACCGCTCGAGAACCCTCTGGTCGATATCGGCACCCTGACGGTCGAGATCGAAGACGAAGAGGAAAAGCGCAATCCGAACGTCGTCAAGGTGGTCGGTTCGCCGCTGTCGGACAGCCGGCTGAGGGCGCTCTACTTCACCCGCACCACCGCGCCGCATGGCAACGGGCCGCTCTATCATCATATCGGTCTGTATGCCTACCGGCGGGCAGCCCTTGAAAAATTCGTCTCACTGCCGCCGTCCGTGCTGGAAAAGCGCGAATCGCTTGAGCAATTGCGGGCGCTGGAAGCGGGCATGCGCATCGATGTGGAAATCGTCAAATCGGTGCCGCTCGGTGTTGATACCCCTGCGGACCTTGAAAAAGCCCGGCGCCTGCTTGCCGCCAAAGCCTGATCGGACACCAGCATGATCACCAAAACCAACCGGATTTCCTTTCAGGGCGAATACGGCGCCAATTCCGACATGGCCTGCCGCGACATGTTCCCGGACATGGAACCGCTGCCCTGCCAGACATTCGAAGATGCCTTTCTCGCCGTCGAAAACGGCGAGGCGGATCTGGCGATGATCCCGATCGAGAACACCATTGCCGGCCGCGTTGCCGATATTCACCATCTGCTGCCCGAATCGCGGCTGCACATTATCGGCGAGTATTTCATGCCGATCCGCTTCCAGCTGATGGTGCTTCCGGGCGTCTCGCGCGACGAGATCCGCACCGTGCACAGTCATATCCACGCACTCGGCCAATGCCGCAAGATCGTGCGCGCCAATGGCTGGAAGCCGGTGGTCGCGGGCGACACCGCTGGCGCCGCCAAGCTGGTGGCCGAGATGGGCGACCGCTCGATGGCAGCCCTTGCTCCAAGATTGGCCGCGGATCTCTACAATCTCGAGATTGTCGCTGAAAATGTCGAGGATACGGAAAACAACGTGACGCGTTTCGTCATCCTGTCGCGGGATCCGAAGACCATCAAACGGCAAGCCGAAAACGATGTCATCGTCACCACCTTCGTCTTCAATGTCCGCAATATTCCAGCCGCCCTCTACAAGGCGCTTGGCGGCTTTGCCACCAACAGCATCAACATGACCAAGCTGGAAAGCTACCAGCTCGGCGGCAAGTTCATTGCCACGCAGTTTTATGCCGATATCGAAGGCCATCCCGACGATGCCAATGTCCGACAGGCCCTGGACGAGCTGCGCTATTTCTCCGAAAAGGTCCGCATCCTCGGCTCCTATGCGGCACATCCGATGCGGCTGGTTTTGTAGCTTAGAGCCTCGTACGGCCAGAATTCGCCGCTGGATATCATGGCGAAAACGTGATTGTTTTGCGGCGAACCCGTTTGTTCGCCGCATTGCGCGCTATCTGATTCGCGCCTTGCCCTCCCCGGTAATGACAGGCGCCCGCGAGGTTATGGGGGCGGCAAAGGTCGATACATGACAATCAAAACTCTTCTTCTTTCCTCTTGCGCCGCCCTGGTGATTTCCACCGGCGCGCACGCCGCTGACGCGATCGTGGCTGCCGAGCCGGAACCGATGGAATATGTCCGCGTCTGCGACGCGTTCGGGAAAGGCTTTTTCTACATTCCCGGAACCGAAACCTGCCTGAAAATCGGCGGCTATGTGCGCTTTGATTCCAATGTCGGCGAAAATCCCTATTCGGGCGAAAGCCAGGGATGGGATGCCTTTACCCGCGGCACCATCGTGCTCGATGCGCGTTCGGAAACCGAATATGGCGCGTTGCGCAGCTTCATCGAATTGCGCAGCGATGTGGATGGCATCGACGAAACCACCCCCTACCTCAACGCCGCCTATATAGAGATCGCCGGCTTTCGCGCCGGATACGCGGATTCGCGCTATGACACCTGGCTGAATTCGGCCGGGAATATCATCAACGACGATGTGATCGACTATACCGGCGACCGGACCAATCAGGCCAGCTATGTGTACGGCGAGGATGTCGGCTTTTCAGCCTTGGCCGGCTTTGAAGAAGGTGACGGCAGCTACGATACCGGTTTTGCACCGGCGCCGACCCGCACCTTTAAAAGCGATAATTTTCCGCATGTGATCGGCGGCTTGCGATACTATACGGAAGACGGCACCGGCATCGCCTTTATTGGCGGCTATGACACGAGGGCCGAGGCATTCGGCGGCAAGCTGCGCGTCGATGTCAAGCTGAACGATATATTCTCTGTCTTCCTGATGGGCGGCTACCAGTCGGATTGGGACAATGATGACGGCCCGGGCGGTACGAGACAGCGCAACTATTATGGTCCGTGGCTGGGCGATTGGGCGGCCTGGGGCGGATTTTCCGCCAAGTTGAACGAGAAGGCCTCGCTGAACGGTCAGGCAGCCTATGAAGATGACGGAACCTTCGCAGCCGCCCTCAATGTCGATTACATGCTGACCGAAGGGCTGAAGGTCCAGCCGGAAATCAACTACACCGAGTTTGACGGCGAACGCGGAACCGGCAGCGCCATCGGCGGCACCATTCGCTTTCAGCGCGATTTCTAATCGCCACAACGGCTGAAAAATCTAACGGCGTCCGCCATCGCGGGCCGTTTTCGTTTTTACTTCGGCCAATCCAGCCAATCGCGCATCAACTGGTGCGCAATCGCACCTTTCGGCGGCGGCCCGAGTTCGCCGGCAGCCAGCGTCACGCCGGTATTGCGCGCCAGCATTGCTGCGGTTTCCTCGCGGGTGAACCAGCGGCAATCCTCCAGTTCCTGATCGTCGCGGTGAATGTCGCGTGATTTTGCTTCAGAGTAACAGCCGATCATCAGCGTGTGCGGCATCGGCCAGGGCTGCGAGGCATGATAGCGGACGCGGCCGATGCGGATTCCCGATTCCTCAAGCGTTTCCCGCCGGACCGCATTTTCCATCGTTTCCCCCGGCTCCACGAAGCCTGCCAGGCACGAATACATGCCCTCCGGAAAATGCGGGCTGCGGCCGAGCAGGCAGAGATCGCGCTCCAAATCGATCGTCAGCATGATGACGACGGGATCGGTGCGCGGAAAGACCATGTGGCCGCAGGCCGTGCAGACGCGCCGGTAGCCGCCGGCCTTGCCCTCCATGGCTGAACCGCATTTGCCGCAGAAACGATTGGCCGCATTCCAGGAGATCAGGCTGGAAGCCTGCGCGAACTGGCCCAGAAGCTCGTCGGTCAGCATCTGCTGGCGATAAAGGGTGCGGCCATCGGCAAGCTTGAACGGTTCCGGCAATGCCTCTTCAGTGAGGCCGACCGGCACGGCCAGCCGCGGCTCGCCATTCGGCACGAAGCCCAGCAGAATGGCATCGTCGAGCACCGGCTCCAGGCCCGCCAGCTCATAGGGCGCAAACAGCGGATCGATGATCTTCTCGTCGTGCTTGACCACCAGCTTGCCGCTGGAGAACGCAAAGACATGGGCGCCGGGCGTGCGGAAGGCGGTTTCCAGGCAATCATCGGGACGATGTTCCGATTGCCGGTCCAGGTGATTCTCGGCAAAGGCGACGAGCGTGCTCGGCTCGGGGTGCGGGCTATGCAGGTCGAAGATCGATTTCGTCATGGTCAGAGATTTTCCACTATCCGTGCTGCGAATGCCTTGCGCGCCTCATCTTCCCAAGGCTCGGGCGAGCCGAAGCCCCAGACCGGCCCCGGCCAGTTGGCATCCCCCTCGTTGCGGGCGATGACGTGAACATGAAGCTGGCGGACGATATTGCCAAGCGCGCCGACATTGATTTTCGTTGCCCCCGTCGCCTTTTTCAAGGCGGCCGCAACCATATTGGTTTCGAATGTCAGCATGGCCTGGTCGAGCGGCGTCAGATCGAAAATCTCCGACACGCCGTCGCGCTGCGGGATCAGAACCAGCCAGGGCCAGCGGCGGTCATTGTTGATGCGAAGCTGGCAAAGGCCGAGCGTGGTGATCAGCAATCCATCGCGTTGAAGGCGTTCATCAATCTCGAAGGCAGGCACGTGTCTCTCCCGGAACGGTGATTTTGTCTTTGTTTGCACAATGCTAGCAGTTTTTTGAAGGCGTGGCTTGCATTTGGTTTCGATATTGCCGATATGAGAACCGGGAGGTTGGTGGTGGACGAGCCACTCGCCAACCGGGTCAGGTCCGGAAGGAAGCAGCCCCAACGAGCCAGGCACGGGTCATCGTGCCAGCCTCCCACCCTTTTCCTTCTGTCCTTTGCGGACATGATTTGCAGCCAAGCGGCCCCGTCTTGGGGAAAAAAGGGCGATGAGCGAAGATAGTCTGATCCCGACATCCGAAAAACCCGCCGCCTACCGCGTGCTTGCGCGCAAGTACCGGCCGAAGGATTTTTCCGATCTGATGGTCGGCCAGGAACCGATGGTGCGCACGCTCACCAACGCGTTCGAGACCGGCCGGATCGCGCAGGCCTATATGCTGACCGGCGTTCGCGGCGTCGGCAAGACCACCACCGCCCGCATCCTCGCCCGCGCCCTGAATTACAAGACGGCCGAAATCGACACGCCGACGATCGACCTTCGCATTCCCGGCGAACATTGCCAGGCGATCATGGAGGGCCGCCATGTCGATGTCATCGAGATGGATGCCGCCTCCCATACCGGTATCGACGATATCCGCGAAATCATCGAGCAGGTGCGCTACCGGCCGGTGTCCGCCCGCTACAAAGTCTATATTATCGACGAAGTGCACATGCTCTCGACCCAGGCCTTCAACGGCCTGCTGAAGACGCTCGAAGAGCCGCCGGAGCATGTGAAGTTCATCTTCGCCACGACCGAAATTCGCAAGGTTCCGATCACGGTTCTGTCGCGCTGCCAGCGCTTTGACCTGCGCCGCATCGGCGCGTCGGATCTCGTCGGCCTTTTCACCACCATTCTGGGCAAGGAAGGCATCTCGGCCGATCCGGATGCGATGGCGATGATTGCGCGCGCCGCCGAAGGCTCGGCCCGCGACGGCCTGTCGCTGCTCGACCAGGCGATCGCCCATGGCGGCGGCGTGGTCGAGGTCGAGGCCGTGCGCTCCATGCTCGGTCTTGCCGATCGCGCCCGCATCGTCGATCTGTTCGAGCATATCGTCAAAGGCGACGTGGCTGCCGCCCTCAACGAATTTTCCGGGCAATACGAGGCCGGCGCCAGCCCCTCGGTGGTGCTCACCGATCTTGCCGACTTCACCCATCTGGTCACAAGGTTGAAATATGTGCCGGATGCGGTCAACGATCAGTCGCTGAGCGAGATCGAACGCACCCGTGGTGCCGAGTTCTCCTCCAGCATTGCCGTGACGACATTGTCGCGCATCTGGCAAATGTTGCTCAAGGGCATTCCGGAAACCGAAAGCTCGTCGCGCCCGGCCGGTGCTGCCGAAATGGTGCTGATCCGGCTTGCCCATGCCGCCCACCTGCCCTCGCCGGAAGATGCGGCACGGCGCTTGCTGGAGATGTCGAGCGGCGATGCGCCGCGCCAGCCCTCTGCCCCGAGCGGCGGCAATGGCGGCGGCGCTCAAGGCTCCATGGGCAACTCTATCCAGGCGCGCGGCAACGATATGCCGCCGGCGCAGCGGGCGACCGGAAATGGCGCGACCATGCTGCGCGCCGTGCCGGACGTTGCGCCGCCACAGGCCATGCCCGTCGGCAAGATCGAGGAACGGCCGGTGGAGGCGCCCGCCGCCAAGGCCGAGCCGAAAGTTCCGGTCCGATCCGTCAGCGACATCGCCGAGCTTTGCGGCACCAACCGCGATATCAAGCTGAAGACCCTGGTGCGCGGTTTCGTGCGGCTGGTCAACCTTGAGCCCGGACGGCTGGAAATCAACCTGCCGGAGGACGCACCAAAGACGCTGGTCGCCGAATTGCAGAAGAAGCTCGAGGACTGGACCGGTATCCGCTGGATGGTCATCCTCAGCCGTGAACCCGGCGCACCGACGCTGCTGGAGGCCGAGACGCAGGCGCAGGAAAAACGCGTCAGCGACGCGCGCCAGGACCCCGACGTTGCCGCCATTCTTTCCAAGTTTCCCGGCGCCAAGATTACCGACGTGCGGATCAAGGGACCGGAGCCGGAAGAGGAAATCGAGCCGGTGGCCGTGGCCGCCGCCGAATCCGAAGAGGGTGACATCCTTCCCGGCGACGATATCGAGCACTAGTTGAAGATTTATCGAGATATTCAGAAGAGGACATGACGATGCGCGACATCATGGGCATGATGGGCAAGGTCAAGGAAATGCAGGCCAAGATGGAAAAGATGCAGGAAGAGATTTCTGCGCTTGAAGTCGACGGCTCCTCCGGCGGCGGTCTCGTCACCGTGCGCATGGACGGCAAGGGCAACCTGAAGAGCCTGAAGATCGACCCGTCGCTGTTCAAGGAAGACGATGTCGAAATCCTCGAGGACCTGATCGTCGCCGCCCACAAGGACGGCAAGGACAAGGCGGAGGCCATCACCGCTGAAAAGACCCGCGAGCTGACCGCGGGCCTGCCGATCCCGCCCGGCATGAAGCTGCCTTTCTAAGTTCAGCAGATATTGGCGGGACTATGAATAGGCCCGCCCGGATCAATTTTCCGGCAAATAGGCGGCGCCGACCATGCGGACCTTGCGCGCCTGCGGCGTGACGAAACTCGTGCTGCCGCGCAGACCGACATCCCCCAGCAACACCAGATTGATCGCCTCGACCGGCTGGACGTCTTGTCCGTCTGAAGCCGGCGCCGCTGCGGCTTGTGGCATTTTCGCGAGCACTGTCTTATAGAACCGGTTGATATCGCAGGTCTTCAGCGACGCCGCCCTTCGATAGGCTCCGGCCTTGGGCAGTTGCGCATAGCGCGCACCTGTGGTCACCGAGATCATCTCGTCGGTATTGCGGTCTTCACTCGTCATCCGGTAGACATCCATGCCCGGATCGTCGCAGATGAACTTGCACTGCGCCGAAATCGCTTCGATATCGTCTGCGGTATTGTAGCCAGAATTCGGCGTGGGAAAGGAATAGCCGTCCGAAAGACGGACGCAACGTGTTTCCATGCGGGCGCTGACCCGCGGCGCGGCATCGCCGGTGGCAAGGCCGCGTGTTGCTGCGGCAGTGCGACGGCTCGGCGCACGATCGGCGATGGCCGGTCTGCAGCTTGGCGCTAGCGTCAGACTGGTCAGCCGGGTGCTTGCCTGCGCGATCCGCCCGGCAATCTCGCGGCAGGCGAAGCTTGACGCAGCAGAACAGCCATATTTGGTTTCGAACGTCCGGTTGGCTGCGATCTGGCGCTGCAGGCGGGCAATTTCGGGATTGCCCCGAGACACCGCGCAGTCCCCCGCCACCGCAACAGTGCCCTGTGCCGCCAGCATCGTGACCATGACGCCCAACACGGCGCTCATCTGCCGGAAACCGGCCGCAACCCTGAAAAATGGGGACATGATCACGGTCCTTGCCGATCTTTTTTGCGCGCAGATTCAGGCATCCTCGCGCACGTGCCTTGGCATGTGCGTTCCGGTTTGCAGTTGTCTGCACTATCATCGATTTACCGCACCAACCCTTTGCAATACCGGGCCTTGCGACAGCATCTCCATAGGTTGAGACGCGATGGAAAGAAAGCGGAACCTCGGCAGATGGTTAAAGCCGTCGAGGCCAAGAAACCCGGTTCAGCCGCTGAGCTGGGCTCTCAGCTTGTGGTGGATGGGCGCTGCGATATAGCGGGCACGGTCGGCGTCGGAGAGGTTCTTACCGTATGTTTCCAAAAGTTCCGGCATCAGCACCGGAGCGCCAGAATAGGCGTGATAGGTGACGGCATCTCCGGCCTGAACGACGCCATCTTTCAGCACGCGGCAATAAAAGCCCGGCCTTCCGGCCTTGGCGAAGCGCTTTGCAAAGCCGGGGTCGTCCATCCGGGCGGACAGCGTCGCGCAGGGGATGCGGGCAGAGGTAACCTCAAGTTCCACCGTCTCCGTCTCGAACCGGTCGCCCACTGAAATCTTGCGGCTGTCGGCGCCTTCGATCACCAGGTTTTCGCCGAAGATACCCGGTTCCAGATCGCGGCCGAGCTCCTTTGCCCACCAGTCGAGATCGGCCGAACCCAGCGCATAGACGGCCTGGTCGACGCCGCCATGATGCTTGCGGTTGCAGATCTTGTCGCCGATCAGCCCCTCGCGGTCGATCATCACGCCGGCATCGACCGGATGCTTGAAGATGCCGGTCCTGTAGGATTTGCCCGGCAGGATTTCGGCACTGCCGGTGCAGACGGCGAGGATTTTCATGGGCGGCACTTTCTTTTCAGCGATTCCGTTCCGTGGAGATATGGGGTAGAAACCCCGCATGGCAAAGCGAGTCACCGGCCCCGAAATTGAAAAACTCATCCAGCTGCTGGCAAAGGTGCCCGGTCTCGGGCCGCGCTCGGCCCGGCGCGCTGCCCTTCACCTGGTCAAGAAGAAGGACCAGCTGCTCGGTCCGCTGGCCGATGCCATGGGCGAGGCGCATCGCAAGGTCCGCATCTGCTCGTGCTGCGGCAATGTCGATACGATCGATCCCTGCAGCGTGTGCTCCGACGACCGGCGCGACAACTCCGTCATCATCGTCGTCGAGGATGTCTCCGACCTTTGGGCGCTGGAGCGGGCGAGCGCCATGAACACGGCCTATCACGTGCTTGGCGGCACCCTGTCGCCGCTCGACGGCATCGGCCCCGACGATCTGAACATCAAGGGCCTGGTCGAGCGGGTGAGCAAAGGCGGCGTGCGCGAACTGATCATCGCCGTCAACGCCACCGTCGAGGGCCAGACAACAGCCCATTACATCACCGACCAGCTCGACGGCCTCGGCGTCAAGATCACCCGGCTCGCACATGGCGTACCGGTGGGCGGCGAACTGGATTACCTGGACGAAGGCACGCTGACAGCAGCATTGAGGGCGAGGACGGCGATTTGAGGATGCGTTTGAATATGCCGAAACCTACCCCCGTCTGTCACGGAGCCGGTCCTCGGGCTTGCCAAAGGCAAGACCCGGGGGTGACATCTCCCCTTCAAGGGGGGAGATCATTCTTTTCCCACATCTTGATAGCAGCCCGATCATGTCTGTCTTTTTCAGTAAGGGGCGCTGAAAACCTGCGGTTAATCTCCGCCCTTGAGGGGGAGATGTCGGCGTCGCCGACAGAGGGGGGTAAACTTCGCCAAACTCTGACGATAATAATCGCGGCAGTCGTGTCACTGATGCCCCTGCCCACCCTCGCCGCCTCCAAAGCCGGCACCGAAGCCCAGTTCCGCCAATGGCTGCAAACCGATCTTTGGCCGCAGGCGCAGAAATCCGGCATTACCGCTTCAGCCTTCAAGGCGGCCTTTGCCGATGTCAAACTCAATTGGGACCTGCCTGACCTCGTTCCCCCCGGCACCAGGCCGCCCGGCGAGCAGAAGCAGAGCCAGGCGGAATTTTCCTCGCCCGGCGCCTATTTCTCAGAGCAGCGCCTGCAGGGACTGGCGGCGACCGGGCGCAGCCTGGCCAAGGAACACGCCGCAACACTCAGGCGGATCGAGAAAACCTACGGCGTGCCGGGTCCTGTGATCATTGCCATCTGGGGCCGCGAATCCGGCTTCGGGCGGGCGAAAATCCCGCATCCGATCATGGATGTCCTGGCCACCAAGGCCTTCATGTCGACGCGCGGCGATCTCTTTCGCCGCGAGCTGATCGCGGCACTCCATATTCTCGACAGCGGCGATGTGAAGGAGGCCGATATGCGCGGCTCCTGGGCCGGCGCCATGGGCCAGCCGCAGTTCCTGCCGACGAGTTTCCTCAAATATGCCGTCGATTTCGATGGCGACGGGCGCCGCGATATCTGGAAATCGACGCCGGACACGCTGGCCTCGATCGCCAACTATCTGTCGAAAAAAGGCTGGCAGCGTGGCCGCGACTGGGGCTTCGAGGTCTATATTCCTGCCAATGTCACCTGCGCGCAGGAAGGCCCCGATCTCGCCAAGCCGATCTCGCAATGGGCGTCCGACGGTATAGAGCGCGCCTCCGGCAAGGCGTTTCCGGCCAGCGAAGCCAGGGCAGACGGCATGATGCTGGTGCCCGCCGGCCGCAACGGCCCCGAATTCATCGTCACGCCGAATTTCTACGTCATCAAGGAATATAACAATTCCGACCTCTATGCCCTTTTCATCGGCAACCTTGCCGACCGGATCGCCACGGGCAGCGGCGCCTTCCGGCGCGAGTTCGGCGATGTCGGCAAGATGCTGCGCTCCGACGTCTTGAAGATGCAGAAGGCGCTGGAAAAACAGGGCTACGATATCGGCAAGGCCGATGGTCTGGCCGGGTACAAGACCCGCCGCTCGATCGGCGCCTGGCAGGCAAAGAACGGGCTCGAGCCAACCTGTTTCCCGCAGAAAAGCCTTTTGGGCAAACTCTAGACATGGGCCCATTCTAGAACCAGACCGGGCGGAACCGCATTCGATCCCGCCCGGTCAAGGCATCAGGCAGTCGCGAGGCTGGTTTCGAGCCGGTTGATGATCGCGGTCCAGCCCTGTTCGTGACCGTTTCGCGCTTCCTCGGACTTGAATTTCACCTGTTTCAGGGTGATTTCCGTCTTACCGGCATCGACTTCGGCTAGATCGATGGTCACGACGCTGTCGTCGAGCGAATAGGGCGATTCCCAGGTGAAGGACAGATGGGAATGCGGGTCGATTGCCAAATAGGTGCCCGCATGCGGGATTTCCTTTTCGGGCGTTACCATGACGATCGAAAACCGTCCGCCCTTGACCGGATCGTTCTTGACCTTGCTTGGCTGCGAACTGCCAGAGGGCGGTGCCATGAATTTTGCCAGCATCACCGGTGAAAGCCAGGCGTTGAACACGTTTTCACGCGATGCCGCGATGGTGCGGCTGACTGTCAGTTCAAGCTCATTCATTGTCCTCATCCTTTGCAACGAGTAAGTTTTCCAGCGCCGCAAGGCGCAAGTCCCAGATCGACTTCAATTGCGCGAACCAGGCCTCGGTCAGCTTCAGCGGCTCGAGTTCGGCTGCGATGAAATGCTCGCGGCCCATGGTCCGGCGGGTGACAAGTCCGGCCTCCTCCAGCACCTTGATATGCTTGGAGACGGAATTCAGCGACATGTCGAAATGGGCGGCCAGCGCCGTCACCCTCAATGCACCCTCCTGAACAAGCAGCGTCAGGATGCGTCGCCGGGTCGTATCGCCGGCGGCCTTGAGAACCCGTGACAGATCATCTTCGTCCATTTATTCACCCTAACAGTTGAATATATCAAGCCTTCGCAATAGTCAACCATATGGGTGAATATTTTGAAACCGGTCAAACACCGCCCTCCCCGGTTATTTTGAAACCACCCTGGCGCCGGCAAAAGAAAGGCCGGCATTGCGAAGCGCAAAACCGGCCAGTCGGAGATGATCGATGCGATATCAGTGCATGTCCATCTGCTGCTTGTAGCGCTCGTATTCGTAGGGGAGGATGGTCTGGCGCTCGATCATCCGGTGCACGCGGGGCGCCGCCTCGCCGCGATGCAGAGCCAGGAGCCGGTCGCCAATCTCGGCGTCGGCCTGGGTGCGGCGCTGGTTGTGGCGGACATATTCCACCCAGGTCGGCACGTGATAGGTCTCGGTCCAGGTGGTCGGGTTTTCCAGATCGCGCATCAGCCCCCATTGCCCGGCGCCATCCCGGATCCGGATCCGGCGGCGCTCGGCCATGGCGGTCAGGAATTCCGGCACGTCGTCATCGGCGATCTCGTAATCGATCATGACAACGATCGGGCCGCTGCGGGGCTTGAGATCGAGCTTCAGCAGCGGTTCGGAAAAACGGTTGAGCGGGTCGAGATTGAGTGACTGGAATTCCGGCAGCGGCAAGCGGAGCCCGATGGCCGCACCCACCACCATCAGACAGGCCGACGCGATAAGCGCATTGGCCGGGCCATAATTTTCCGCCGCCTGCCCCCACATCCAGCTGCCCGCCGCGATGCCGCCAAAGGTCGTCGTCTGGTAGAGCGACAGCGCCCGGCCAACCACCCAGCGCGGCGTCGACAGCTGCACCGTCGTATTGAACAAAGAGAGCGCCAGAACCCAGCCGGCACCCGACAGGAGCAGCGCAAGGCTGGTGAGCCAGCCATAGGGGCTTAACGCGGTCACCAGGCTGCTTAACGCAAAGCCGGCAAAGGCGATGCGCACCACCCATTCGCTGGACAAATGTTCGCGCAGCCGGGCGCTCAAGAGCGCACCGCCGATGGCGCCGAGCCCGAAGGCGCCGAGCATGATACCATAGGTGAGCGGCCCGCCGGCAACCAGATCGCGCGCGACCAGCGGCAACAGCGCGAGAATGGCGCTGGCGGAAAGACCGAAGAAAAAGCCGCGCACCAGAACCTTGCCGATATTCGGCGACATCGCGACGTAACGCAGCCCTGCGGAAATTGCCCGGCCCATCGATTCGCGCGGCAGCGTCGATAGTGTCTCTTCCCGGCGCCAGCGCAGCAGCGCATAGATGATGGCGAAATAGCTGAGCGTGTTAGCGGCAAACGCTGCGGCAGCGCCTGCGGCTGCAACGATCACGCCGCCGATGGCAGGGCCGACAGAGCGGGTGATATTGAACCCCATGCTGTTCAGCGCGACGGCCGCTGGCAGCACGTCGCGCGGTACCATATCCCCGACAGAGGCCTGCCAGGACGGATTGTTGAGCGCCGTGCCGCAGCCGATCAGGAAGGTGAACAGGAGGAGCAGCCAGGGCGTGATGAAACCGAAATAGGCGCAGAGCGTCAGGAGCGCCGAGACACCCAGCATGAAACACTGGCCGATCAGCATGATACGGCGGCGGTCGAAATTATCGGCCAGCGCCCCGGAAATCAGCGAAAACAGCATGATCGGCAGCGAGGTCGAGGCCTGCACCAGCGCCACCATATTCACCGAGTCGGTGATCGACGTCATCATCCAGGCGGCGCCGACGGCCTGGATCAACCCGCCGAAATTGGAGGCGAGGCTTGCCACCCAGATGACCCGGAACGTATCGTGCTTGAACGGCGCCAATGGCGATAATCGGTGCGGCAACGCGCTTTCCCACCCTGTCAGTGTTTGAATAGTCTTTGTGAGGCCCAATCTAGGCGAGATGATTGCCCGGGCAAGCAAAAGCACGGCGCCCGGCAGGATTTCACCACTTCGCCGTCCGCAAGAGGGTTTTGCGCGGCCGAGAGGTTTTGCGGGGCGAGATGCAGCATATCTTGCATTTGCCGATAATCGAGCGTATATGACCCTCAAATTCTTGATCGGTTGATGAAGAGTGGGCCCGTCAGGACCCGCTCTTTTTTATTACCCGATGGTTTGGGAGAACATCGTTTGTCCGATACGGCAACGGCAGAAAACACACAGGAACCGCGCCTCGTCACCGAGACCGGCATCGACCGGCGCATCGCCGATATCATCGAGCCCGTTTTGGTTCCGATGGGCTACCAGCTGGTGCGCGTGCGCCTGTCCTCGCAGAATGGCGCGACATTGCAGATCATGGCCGAGCGGCTTGACGGCACGATGACCGTGGAAGATTGCGAAGCGATCTCGACCGCGATCTCGCCAGTGCTTGACGTGGAAGATCCCGTCGATCGGGAGTATCATCTGGAAGTATCGTCACCGGGCATTGACCGGCCGATGGTGCGCAAATCGGATTTTACCCGCTGGTCCGGACATCTGATCAAGTTCGAAACGTCCGTTCTGGTCGATAGCCGCAAGCGTTTCCGCGGCAAGATCGTTGCGGCCGACGACGAGGCCTTCACGATCGAGCGCGATCAACCGGCTGAGGGCGAAGACCCGCAGGTGGTCGTTCCCTATACGGCGTTTGCCGAAGGCAGGCTCATCCTCACGGATGACCTGATCCGCGATGCGCTGACAGCAGACAAGAAGGCGAAGGCAGCCCAGGCCGCCAACGAAAACTTCGAAGACGAAGATTCGCCGATCAATTGAGTTCATGGGCGCGGGACGCCTTCGAGTAAGGCCCCGGCAATCAGACGGAGACTTTAATATGGCAGTGAGTGCTAACAGGCTCGAACTTCTGCAGATCGCGGATGCCGTCGCGCGCGAAAAAGTGATCGACCGCGAAATCGTTCTGGCCGCCATGGCCGACGCGATCCAGAAGGCCGCCCGCTCGCGCTACGGTTCGGAAAGCAATATCCGCGCCGACATCAATTCCAAGACCGGCGAAATCCGGCTTCAGCGCCTGCTCGAAGTCGTCGAGGTTGCCGAGGACTATTCCACGCAGATCCCGCTGGAACTGGCGCGCGACCGCAATCCGGACGCCATTCTCGGCGACTTCATCGCCGATCCGCTGCCGCCGATGGATTTCGGCCGCATCGCTGCCCAGTCGGCCAAGCAGGTCATCGTCCAGAAGGTGCGCGAAGCCGAGCGTGACCGCCAGTTCGACGAGTTCAAGGATCGCATCGGCGAAATCGTCAACGGCACGGTCAAGCGCGTCGAATATGGCAATGTCATCGTCGATCTCGGCCGTGGCGAAGGCATCATCCGCCGCGACGAAATGATCCCGCGCGAAAACATGCGCTATGGCGACCGCGTCCGCTCCTATGTCTACGACGTGCGCCGCGAACAGCGCGGTCCGCAGATTTTCCTGTCGCGCACGCATCCGCAGTTCATGGTGAAGCTGTTCACCATGGAAGTTCCGGAAATCTATGACGGCATCATCCAGATCCGTTCGGTTGCCCGCGACCCCGGCTCGCGCGCCAAGATCGCCGTCATCTCCAACGATTCGTCGATCGATCCGGTCGGCGCCTGCGTCGGTATGCGCGGTTCGCGCGTCCAGGCCGTTGTCGGCGAGTTGCAGGGCGAAAAGATCGATATCATTCCGTGGTCACAGGATCCGGCATCGTTCATCGTCAACGCGCTGCAGCCGGCCGAAGTCTCCAAGGTCGTTCTCGACGAGGATGCCGAGCGCATCGAAGTGGTGGTTCCGGATGAACAGCTGTCGCTGGCCATCGGCCGCCGCGGCCAGAACGTCCGCCTCGCATCGCAGCTGACCGGCTGGGATATCGACATCATGACGGAAGCGGAGGAATCCGAGCGCCGCCAGAAGGAATTCAACGAACGCACCGCGCTGTTCATGGAAGCCCTCGACGTCGATGAAATGGTCGGCCAGGTTCTGGCATCCGAAGGCTTTGCCGCCGTCGAAGAGCTTGCCTATGTCGAGCTCGACGAAATCGCGTCGATCGAAGGTTTCGACGAGGATACGGCCAGCGAGCTGCAGACCCGCGCCCGCGAATATCTCGAGCGTCTGGAAGGCGAGATGGACGCCAAGCGCGTTGCCCTCGGCGTTTCCGACGAGCTGCGCACGATCAACGGCATGACCGGCCAGATGCTGGTTGCGCTGGGTGAAGACGGCATCAAGACGATGGAAGACTTTGCAGGCTGCGCCGCTGACGATCTCGTCGGCTGGTCGGAACGCAAGGATGGCGAGACCAAGAAGTTTGAAGGCCTGTTCTCCAAGCTCGAAATCTCGCGCGTCGATGCCGAACGCATGATCCTGCAGGCGCGCCTGGCTGCCGGCTGGATCACCCAGGAAGATCTGGCACGCGAAGAAGAAGCGCTCGAAGTCGTGGAAGGCGCGGAACAGGACGCCTGACAGGGCGTTGCTGACCGTGATCCAAGCTGATGCTGCTTGAAGACCGCCATGTTGATTGAAGACAAGGACCCTGCGGGGGACATTGATGGTGAAGCAGTGAACGGCCGCATGTGCATCGTCACGCGGGCAAGCGGAACTCCGGAAACGTTGATCCGCTTTGTCGCCGGGCCCGATGGCAAGGTGGTGCCCGACCTGAAGAAACAGCTGCCGGGCCGCGGCTGCTGGGTGAGCGCTGAACGGGCGATCGTCGAAAAGGCGATTGCCAAGAAGCTGTTTGCCCGTGGCCTGAAGCGGGCGGATGTGATGGCCGGACCGGAGCTTGCCGACGAGGTGGACCGGCTGTTGTCGATGCAGCTCGGCGGCATGATGAACATGGCGCGCAAGGCGGCACAGTTCATCAGCGGCGCCTCGAAAGTGGAGCAGGCCGTACGTGGAATGGCGGCGCTTGCCACCTTTCATGCGGTGGATGCCGCACCGGACGGTGTGCGCAAGATTGACCAGGCACGCAAGGCCATGAGCTTTGTCGCCGATGACGGAGAGGAAATTCCCTCCTATCGCTTCTTCACCGAAGCGGAAATGGGAGGGCTTTTAGGCCAGAATGCTTTTATCCATGCCGCAGCGCTTGCAGGGCAGGCGGGTGAGGGTGTAGTGAAGCGCGCAAACATGCTCGAAAGATATCGGGGAACCGTCCCCGCTCGAGCCGTTGGCGCCGAATCTGGCTTGCCGACACAATGACGCGGGTCACCGGCGCAGGCCGGCACAACCGCGATTGCAAAACAGAAATTGAACGGCGGGGTCTGGTGATACGCATCCGGCCCTGATCTTAGGAACGGAACGGAATGACCGACAACAACGACGACAAGACATTCGGCGGAGCCAAGAAGACGCTGACCCTGAAGCCTTCCGGGGTGAGCCAGGGAACTGTTCGCCAGGACATGGGTCGCGGCCGGACGAAGGCAGTCGTGGTCGAGACGCGCAAGCGTCGGCCCATGCGGCCGGAAGACGAAAAGCCGGTCGTTCCGATCGCAACACCGGCAGCCCCGGTGGCACGCGTGGTCGAGCCTGTGCGCCCGGCGCCTGCGCCACAGCAGCAACAGCCTGCGCGCCCGGCCCAGCAACAGCCGCAGCCGCGCCAGCAGGACAACCGCCAGGACAACAACAATCGCCCGCGCGTCGGTGTGGTTCTCAACCAGCTTTCGGCTGGTGAGATCGACGCCCGCCGCCGTGCGCTTGCCGAAGCCCAGATCCGCGATGCCGAAGACGCCAAGCGCCGCGCTGCCGAAGAGGCACGCCGCGCCGCCGAAGAGGCAGAGCGCCTGAAGGCCGAGCAGGCCGAAGCCGCCCGTCTGGCTGCCGAAGAAGCAGCCCGCACGCCGGCCGAACGCGCCGCCGAAAAGGCTGCAGCCGAGGCAGCCGCCGCCGCTGAAGCCGAAGCAACCGCTGTCGCCGCCCGCAAGGCGGAAGACCAGGCGCGCGCCCAGGCCGCAAAGCCTGCAACGGCGCCATCGACCATTACCCCCACCATCGGCGCCCGCCGCAAGGCGGAAGGCGAAGAGGAAGAGGCCCGTCCGAACCGTGGCGCGACCGCACCGGTGCGCGGCAAGGTCGTTCGCCCCGAGCCTGCCAAGGCCCCTGCCCGTCCGAAGACGGAAGAGGAACGCCGAAAGGGCAAGCTGACGCTGACCGCTGCTCTCGACGATGACGGCAATCCGCGCGGCCGCTCCATGGCTGCCATGCGCCGCCGCCAGGAGAAATTCCGCCGCAGCCAGATGCAGGAAACCCGCGAAAAGGTCATGCGCGAAGTGATCCTTCCGGAAACCATCACCATTCAGGAATTGTCGCAGCGTATGGCCGAGCGGGCCGTCGATGTGATCAAGTACCTGATGAAGGAAGGCCAGATGATGAAGCCGGGCGACGTCATCGACGCCGACCTTGCAGAACTCATCGCCGGCGAATTCGGCCACACGGTCAAGCGCGTTTCGGAATCCGATGTCGAAGAAGGCCTGTTCAACGGCAAGGACGATGGCGACATGCTGCCGCGTCCGCCGATCGTGACCATCATGGGTCACGTCGACCACGGCAAGACATCGCTGCTCGACGCCATCCGCAAGACCCATGTCGTTTCGGGCGAGGCCGGTGGCATCACCCAGCATATCGGCGCCTACCAGGTCGAGCAGAACGGTCACAAGATCACCTTCATCGACACCCCCGGCCACGCCGCCTTTACGGCCATGCGTGCCCGCGGCGCCCAGGCGACCGACATCGCGATCCTGGTAGTTGCGGCGGACGACAGCGTCATGCCGCAGACGATCGAATCCATCAGCCACGCCAAGGCTGCCGGCGTTCCGATCATCGTCGCCATCAACAAGGTCGACAAGCACGAAGCTGATCCGCAGAAGGTGCGCAACCAGCTGCTGCAGCACGAAGTGTTCGTGGAAACCATGGGCGGTGAAGTGCTCGACGTCGAGGTTTCGGCCAAGACCGGCCTCGGCCTCGACAAGCTGCTCGAAGCCATCCTGCTGCAGGCCGAAATTCTGGACCTGCGCGCCGATGCGGACCGCACGGCAGAAGGGACCGTCGTCGAAGCCCAGCTCGATCGCGGCCGCGGTGCGGTTGCCACCGTCCTGGTCCAGAAGGGCACCTTGAAGCCGGGTCAGATTATCGTCGCCGGCGACCAGTGGGGCCGTGTGCGTGCCCTCGTCAACGACCAGGGCGAACACGTCAAGGAAGCGCCTCCGTCGATGCCGGTCGAGATCCTCGGTCTGTCCGGTACGCCGCTGGCCGGTGACAAGTTCGCCGTCGTCGAAAACGAGAGCCGTGCCCGCGAAATCTCTGAATATCGTCAGCGCCTGACCCGCGACAAGGCCGTTGCCCGTGCATCGGGCCAGCGCGGTTCGCTGGAACAGATGATGATGACGCTGCAAAATACCGGCCTCAAGGAATTCCCGCTGGTCATCAAGGGCGACGTGCAGGGCTCGATCGAAGCCATTGCCGGCGCACTCGACAAACTGGGAACCGACGAGGTTCGTGCCCGCATCGTGCATTCGGGTGCCGGTGGCATCACCGAGTCCGACATCTCGCTGGCGGAAGCCTCGAACGCGGCCATCATCGGATTCAACGTTCGTGCCAACGCCCAGGCCCGCACCGCTGCGGAACGCGCCGGTATTGAAATCCGCTACTACAACATCATCTACGATCTGGTGGATGATGTTAAGGCGGCGATGTCGGGTCTTCTTTCCCCGGAAAGACGCGAAACCTTCCTCGGCAATGCCGAAATCCTGGAAGTGTTCAACATCACCAAGACCGGCAAGGTCGCGGGTTGCCGCGTCATCGAAGGCAAGGTGGAACGTGGTGCAGGCGTGCGTCTGGTTCGCGACAACGTCGTTATCCACGAAGGCAAGCTCAAGACACTCAAGCGCTTCAAGGACGAAGTCTCCGAAGTGCCGATGGGCCAGGAATGCGGCATGGCCTTCGAGAATTACGAAGACATCCGCGCCGGCGACACGATCGAATGCTTCCGCGTCGAGCACATCACCCGCACGCTGTAATTCTTTTGAGCGATATCAAGATAAGCCAAACGCCGTCTGTTTTCATGACAGACGGCGTTTGGCGTTTTTCACACGTGTACAGTAGCTCAGAACTCGCAGCGTCCCGAAAGGAAGTTAGAAATTTTTCTGCTTCACAGGGATCGACGGCCAAAAAAACCGCATTCCTCACACTCGTCTTGATACTATTGGTGCTGTATCTATTGACGCTAGCGGTATGTTCTGCACTTTTAATAGATTATCTGTATGATAATTTCCCATGGATGATCATGGAGTATGCAAATAACGCATTTGGCGTCGCACTTTATATATTTATTACCTTAACATTACACTTCTCAATTTTATTTCTATTTCGAATTCTCTCTCTTCGGCCCAAGTCCGGTGCAATCAGCATTTATGACTATGAGATCACCACATCTTCTGTGACCACGGACGGAAATGGCCAAAGGACCGAAACACGCTGGAATGCCGTCACTATGTTTGGTGAAACGAAAAACTATTTTGTCGTGTCGCATCGCTTTGGCGTCTACATTGCCATACCAAAGCGTGCCTTTTCAAATGTGGAGATGTTGGCTGACTTCAAAAAGTTTTGCGAGCAGGCACTCAATGCGGCCAAATCGACCAACGGAAAAATAACCCAGTAACAAATTGGCGCCACAGCTATTTCAAGCTGCGGCGCCACACACTTAAATCTGCTTGCCGATCTTTGCGTCCACAGACTGCGCATTCGATCCACGAATGGCAAAGAACAGGAAGATCGCCGCCCAGAGGATCGATTTCTCAGCGCCGGCAAGGCCCTCGCTTTTCACGATGCCATGAAAGTAGACCGTGACCAGCAGAACGATCATCGCGGCAAAGGAGGCCGGACGGGTAAACAGGCCGATCGCAATCAGGATTCCGCCGAAAAATTCCGTGGCGGCGAGAAGCGGCGACCAGAAGACGCCGGGATAGAAGCCAAGGCTTTCGACCATGCCGACGGCGCCGAACGGATTGCTGATCTTGCCAAAGCCATGGGTGACGAGCAGCACGCCCGCGACCACGCGCAGCAATGTTTCGGCCGAGGTATCGAGCGGCAGATAGAACCGCTGCAGGGCGGGCAGCATGGCTGGCGGCCGGGTCGATGGTAGGTCAGTCATGTTGGCTCCTCTTGATATTAGCAACGCAGCATTCTCTTGCTGCGAAAACTTCAGCGATCAAGGGCGGCCCCCATAAAACCTGATTATTTCAGTTAACAATTTCGTGAGCCATTCTTGATTACGCCCTGTTGCGGTCCCATGCACCGATCGGTAACGTCCGCCAAACCAAAGCTCTCCCCAAACCAAGCTCTCTGCGGAAACCGCCATGACAGAAAAGCCACGCATCGCCATTCTCTACTGCACCCAGTGCAACTGGCTCTTGCGGTCTGCCTGGATGGCGCAGGAACTGCTCTCCACCTTCGGCGACAGCCTTGGCGAAGTGGCGCTTATTCCCGGCACCGGCGGCAATTTTGAAATCCATGTGGGCGACACCCTGATCTGGGAGCGCAAGCGCGATGGCGGCTTTCCGGGACCGAAGGAATTGAAGCAGCGTGTGCGTGACGTGATCGAGCCCGGGCGCGATCTCGGCCATACCGACCGGACGTGAGCCTTTGACCGCAGGCCTGCTTTTCGGCGTGTTCAGCGCCGCCTTTTTATCCGCAACATTGCTGGTTGGCGTTTCCGAAGCCGCGTTGATCCTTGCTGCCCGGCGGCCGGATGCGCATCTCATCGCCCTTTTCCTGGCCGCGACGGCCGGCAACGTGCTGGGCGCGGTGGTCAATTTCGTGCTCGGCCGCTTTCTCCTGCGCTTTGAAAATTGCCGCTGGTTTCCCGTGAGCCCGCTTAACCGCAAGCGGGCGGAGGCCCTGTTCGGCCGCTATGGCCGGCCCATCCTGCTGTTGTCCTGGCTCCCCGTGGTCGGCGACCCGTTGACACTGGTGGCGGGGCTGTTGCGCACCCCGCTGCCGGTATTTCTCCTCTATGTCACGATCGGCAAGGCCGCACGTTACGCCGTGCTGTTATGGGCCTGGGACACATTTGCCGGCTGACACCCTCTTAAAGACGGAATCGGCGGGGAAAATCCCCGCCGCCTGATGCAATTCCGTGTCGCTTACCGGTAGGGCGAGCGGCAAACCCTGTAGGCGCCGCTGTTCGACAGGAAACGGTTCGTTGCCGGATTGTAGGAGCGGTAGCGCGACAGGCACCAGCGCACATGACGATTGTAGCCGTTGTAAATCATCGGCGGCGCTACATAGACCGGCGGGCGGTAGTAGGGCCGGTACGGCCGGTAGTGATATCCGGGCCGGTAATAGGGACGGTAATGCGGGCGATGATGGGGCCGGTAACCGGGGCGATGATGCGGCCGGTAGTGGCCGTGACCGCGGCGATGGGCCACCGTCTGGACGTCTGTTTTTTGCGACGCGCCGATATCCGGTGTCGGCATCGCCTGCGCGCCGGCAACCGGCATCATGATGGAGGCTGCGCTCAGCACGCAGCCAATAACGAAATTGCGAAATCCCGCCATTTGTTTCCTCATTTCTCCCAAAGGGGTTTACTTGGTTGGTGTCCCTTTTTTATATAACGGCCAGTCTTTTTGTTTTATTTCGTATTTCCGTAGTCATCCGACTGCAATTTGGCGCCATTCGGCGTCCAAACCTTTCACAAGCGGCAGAATGCCCCAATATTGACTGCAAGTCACCCGCCGGATTATCGCAATCCCGCCGGCGCGACGGAGGATAGATTGAGTTTGAAATTCGGTACCAGCGGCCTGCGCGGCCTTTCCATCGACCTGAACGGCCCCCCTGCCGCCCTCTATGCAACGGCCTTCGCCCGTCATTTGATCTCGTCCGGACAGGCCAAGCAAGGTGATCCGATCCTGCTTGGCCGCGATTTCAGGGCCTCCAGCCCGGAGATTTCGGCGATCTGCGCCGGTGCCTTGACCCGCGCCGGACTGGCCGTTTTCGATTGCGGCACGGTGCCGACGCCGGCCCTGGCTTTGTATGGGTTGGAACTCGGCGCCGCCGCGCTGATGGTTACCGGCTCGCACATCCCAGCCGATCGCAACGGCATCAAGTTCTACCGCCCGGACGGCGAAATCTCCAAGATCGATGAGGAAGCCATCGGCCGGCAAGCGGAGGCGATCATGGCGGAGCCCGCCGCGATCGATGCAACACCCGGTGAGGCTGCCGATCACGCCCGCCACTCCGAAGCGCTTTTCCTCACCCGCAATGCCTCGATCCTTCCCGCAGGCGCCCTGTCCGGCCTCAAGGTCGGCGTCTACCAGCACAGCACGGTGGCGCGCGACCTGTTTGTCGAGGTCCTGTCCGGCTATGGCGCTGAGGTCGTGGCGCTCGGCCGTTCCGCCGATTTCATTCCGGTGGATACCGAGGCGGTGTCTCCCGCAACCATTGACCTGCTCCAGGCCTGGGCGCGCGAGCACAGGCTCGACGCGATCGTCTCCGCCGATGGTGACGGCGACCGTCCGCTGGTCAGCGACGAAACCGGCCTGCCGCTGCGCGGCGACCTTCTCGGCCTGATCGCGGCGCAATTCACCGGCGCCACGGTGGCCGTGACCCCCGTCACCTCCAATTCCGGCCTGGAGCGCCAGCCGGATCTGACCATCCTGCGCACCCGTGTCGGCTCGCCCTTCGTCATCGAAGGCATGCTGGAGGCGGTCCGCAGCGGCAAGACCGGCGTTGCCGGCTTCGAGGCCAATGGCGGCACCTTGACCGCCACGGACTTTACCTTGAACGGCGCCACGTTGAAAGCTCTGCCGACGCGTGACAGCTTCCTGCCGGCGCTGGCCGTGCTGTCGCTGGCCGCACAGCGCCAGAAGCCGCTTTCGGCGATTGCGCAAGACTTTGCGCTCCCGGTGGCGCTGAGCGACCGGATCGAGAATTTTCCGCTGGAAACCAGTGCTGCGCTGATGCGCCACCTCCGTTCCGGAATGGACAATCTGGCTGCATTTCTCGCCCCGATCGGCAAGCCGGAAACCGTCAGCGATATCGACGGATTGCGCGTGATGCTGACCGATCGCAGCATCGTTCACTTCCGTCCGTCGGGCAATGCGCCGGAAATGCGCTGCTATGCCGAAGCGGAAACGGCGGATCAGGCAAAGCGCGTTCTGGACCAGGGGCTTGCCGCCATCCGCGCCTTTGGCGAGGCGTACGCAAAAGCCTGACGACGGGAGAATGCGACGAAATTGTTTCGGGGAAAATCTTTGCTGTTCAACGGTTTGCTCAACTTTTCCCGACAATTTCAAGAAAACTTCAAAAACCCTGTTGACACAAAAGCGTGGGGCCCGTACACCCCCGCTCGTCGCCCAGATGGCGGAATTGGTAGACGCGCCAGCTTCAGGTGCTGGTACTCGAAAGGGTGTGGAGGTTCGAGTCCTCTTCTGGGCACCAATTTCATATTCACAGCTGCTCCGGCAGTTTTGAACATCCAAAAAAGCCCGGTTCGCCGGGCTTTTTTCGTTTCAGGGTTTCATCCCCCGCAGCCCCCGAATCCGGTTTCGTCCTTGGCTTTCATTCCTAGCGCGCCACCCCGGCGAATGATGCTTGACATGAGGGCAATGCCCGTATTTTAATCCTGCCAACGAATTAAGCACTTTCATTCACATGACCTCTTGGTCGATGGGCAGTTTGGCCCCACGATGCTCCCATCTCAGATGGGCACGGCGTCGTGGGGTTTTTGGTTTTTGGCGGGCTGATGAAAAACACGGTACGAATTGGCATTCTGTATTCGACGACCGGCCCCTATGCGGAGATCGGACGCGACGCGCGTGATGGCGCCGATTTTGCAATCGAGGAAATCCGTGCCCTCCATGGCAATGCCGTCGAGCCCGTGACCATCGACCCGCATGCCGATATCGCCGCCTATCTCGAAGGTGCGCGCGCCATGCTGCGCGACCATGGCTGCCGGCATATCATTGGCACCATCACCTCGCTCGCCCGCAAGGAAGTCATTCCGCTTGTCGAAAAACATGATGGCCTGCTCTGGTACATGTGCCCCTATGAGGGTTTCGAGGCCAATGACAATGTCATCTATACCGGCGGCTGCCCCAACCAGCATCTTTTGCCGCTGTTCGATTATCTGATCCCGCGCTTCGGACGCCGCCCCTATCTGGTCGGCGCCAATTATGTCTGGGGCTGGGAAATGAACCGGCTGGCCCGCGAGCTGATCGAGGAGGCAGGTGGCGAAGTACTCGGTGAGCGCTATCTGCCGCTGGAGGAAACCGCCGTCGAGCGCATCGTTCTGGATATCGAGCGGCAGCGCCCGAGCTTCATCCTCAATAATTTCATCGGCCCGTCCAGCTATGCCTTTCTCGCCGCCATTCGCGCGCTCGGCGCCCGCAATCCGGCCTTTCTTCCGGAAAACTGCCCGGTGGTGAGCTGCGACCTGCAGGAAAGCGAACTGCCCCATATCGGCCTTGGCGTCGCCACGGGCCAGCTCTGCGCGGCCGCCTATTTCGATACGGTTGCGACCCCGGAAAATGCCGCCTTCAAGGCGCAGGTCTCCGCCAAGTTCGGTGTGGAGCGGCGCATTTCGAGCGTTTTTGCCAGCGCCTATGCCTCGGTCAAGCTGTGCGCGGAAGCCATCCTGGCAGCCGGAACGGACGATCCGACTGCGGTTGCGCGCCAGCTCTCGGCGGCGCCTCTGCCGACGGTGCTGGGTCCGATCGTGATCAATCCCGATACCCGCCACGCAGCACTCCCCTTTCATCTTGGCCGCATCAATGACGGCGGCGGTTTCGATATCATCGCTTCGCAGCCGGCTATACCCGCCGATCCCTATCTGACCGGCCGCCGCACCCGCCAGCCGGCGCAGCTGAGGATCGTGTCATGAGGGAAACACCAAATTTCACCGGCTGGCGCGCCACCATTCTCCATCGCGAAGACAACACCACCGAACGGCTGACCCGCCAGCTGAAGCTGATCGGCTTTCAAGTGACGGTTCAGTGGCAACCGCTCGATGCCGCCGACCTGCCGGATTTCGTGCTTGTCGATGCCGATCAGGGCTGGGACGGGCTCTTGCCCTGGAGCGGCGAAAATGCGCCGCGGCCGCTGGTGGCGCTGCTCGGCTCAGAGGCCCCCGGGCGCATTGCCTGGGCGATGCAACAGGGCGTCGGCGCCATCATCGCCAAGCCGCTGGCCTCCTCGGCCGTCTATCCCGCCCTGGTCATGGCGCTTGGCATCCACCGTGAACGCAAGGCCGTGATCGACAAGCTGAACCATCTGGAAGAGCGCGTCCGGCTGCGGCCGCTGGTGCATGCCGCCGTCGAGCGCATCATTGCCGAGCGCCATGTCGACGAGGAACTCGCCTATACGATCCTGCGCAATTGCGCGATGCGCCGCCGCATGCCGTTGGAGCAGATCGCAGCCTCTATTCTCGGCGGCGCCGAGCCCATGCCGGAGGCCGGTTGATGCGCATCCTAAAAAGCATGATCCGCCAGCCGTCGGCGCTGTTCGGCCTGGCGATCGTTGCCCTCGTCATTTTCATGGCGGTCGCCGCACCACTCATTGCACCCTATAATCCCGATGAACAGATGTTTGACGGGCTGACGCTCGAAGGCGCGCCGATGCCGCCAAGCGCCCAGTTCCTGCTCGGCACCGATACGCTCGGCCGCGACCTGTTCTCCCGCCTGCTCTACGGCGCCCGCACCTCCCTGGTCATCGGCCTTGTCGCCAATGGCATCGCGGTTGCGATCGGGCTTTTGATTGGCATCCTGTCCGGCTATATGCGCGGCCTCGTCGGCAATGCGCTGATGCGCTTTACCGATCTGATGATGGCCTTTCCGGCCCTGCTTCTGGCCATCGTGCTGGCAGCGCTCCTGCGCCCGAGCCTGTGGATCGTCGCCATGGTGATCGCGCTGGTCAATTGGGTGCAGGTGGCGCGCATCGTCTATACCGAAACCCGCGGCCTGGTGGAGCGCGATTTCATCCTGGCCGAACGGTCGCTAGGCGCTGGCCATGTCCGCATCCTGTTTCATCACATCCTGCCGCATCTGATGCCGACGGCGATCGTCTGGGGCACGCTCGGTATCGCCACCACGGTGCTTCTGGAAGCGACGCTGTCGTTCCTCGGCATCGGCGTGCAGCCGCCGACGCCCTCCTGGGGCAATATCATTTTCGAAAGCCAGAGCTATTTCCAGGCGGCCCCCTGGCTGGTGTTCATTCCCGGCGCCGTCATCCTTTTGACCGCGCTCTCCTTCAACCTGGTCGGCGATGCGCTGCGCGATATTCTCGACCCGACCCAGCGCGGGAGGGGTTGAGATGATGTTTCTGATCCTGCGGCGGCTCGTCCAGACGGCGCTCATCCTGTTCGGCGTTGCGGCCATCACTTTCCTGCTGCTCTACGCCCTGCCCGCCGATCCTGCCCGGATGATCGCCGGCCGCAGCGCAACGGCGCAGACGGTTGCCAATATCCGCCATGAACTTGGCCTCGACCAGCCGCTGCTTGCGCAATTCTGGACCTATCTGAAGGGCCTGTCCGAAGGCAATCTCGGCCGCTCCTATGCGCAGAAAACCGATGTCGGCGCGCTGATTGCGGCCCGTCTTCCGGCAACCTTGATCCTGATGGCGGCCGGTATCGCCGTCGAGGTGGTGCTCGGCCTTTTGCTCGGCGTCATCGCCGCCGTGCGCCGTGGCGGGCCGGTCGACCGGTTCGTGATGATGGCATCGTTTGTCGGCGTATCCGCCCCGCAATTCGTGGCAGCGCTTCTGCTTCTCTATGTCTTTGCCGTTACGCTCGCCTGGTTCCCGATGAGCGGCTTTGGCACCTTTGCCCATGTCGTGCTTCCCGCCACCACGCTCGGCATTCTGGGGGCCGGCTGGTATGCGCGCATGGTGCGCTCGGCAATGATCGACGTGCTCAACCAGGATTATGTCCGCACCGCCCGTGCCAAGGGCCTGTCGTCCGCCCGCATCGTCTTTCGCCATGCGCTGCCGAATGCGCTTCTTCCGATCATCGCCATGATCGGCATCGATATCGGCCAGTTCATGAGCGGTGTCGTGGTGGTCGAGGCCGTCTATGGCTGGCCCGGCATCGGCCAGCTTGCCTGGCAGGCGATCCAGCAGGTCGATATCCCGATCATCATGGGCGTGACGCTGGTCTCCGCACTTGCCATCGTCATCGGCAATCTCGTCGCCGATCTGATCGCGCCACTCATCGATCCACGCATCCGTGCGCGGTAATCCAAATCAGCAACCAAAAAGGGGAACTCAAATGTTCAAACGCTGGCTTCGAAACTCCACGATCGCAATGGCGCTCGCCTTCACCCCGCTGCCTGCCTTCGCGCAGGATACGATCAAGCAGGGCGGCGATATCGTCATCACCTACAAGGACGACATCGCCACGCTCGATCCAGCCATCGGCTATGACTGGGTCAACTGGTCGATGATCAAGAGCCTCTATTCGCGGCTGATGGACTATACGCCGGGCACGCCGGACCTGATCCCGTCGCTGGCCGAAAGCTTCACCGTTTCGCCGGATGGCCTCACCTATACCTTCAAGCTGCGCAAGGGCGTGAAGTTCACCAATGGCCGCGAGGTCGCCGCCTCCGACGTCAAATATTCGATCGAGCGCGCCGTCGATCCGAAGACGCAAGGCCCCGGTGCCGGTTTCTTCGGTGCCATCAAGGGGTTTGACGCGGTCAGCGGCGGCACATCGCCGACGCTGGAAGGCATCACGACGCCGGACGATTCCACCGTCGTCTTCACGCTGTCGCGCCCCGACGCTACCTTCCTACATGTTCTCGCCATCAACTTCGCCTCCGTCGTGCCGAAGGAAGCCGTCGAGGCGGCAGGCGGCGATTTCGGCAAGAACCCCGTGGGTTCGGGCACGTTCGTGCTGAAAGAATGGACCGTCGGCCAGCGCCTGGTGTTCGAGCGCAACCCGGATTATTTCGTCAAGGACATGCCGCATATCGACAAGTTCACTGTCGAAGTCGGCCAGGAGCCGCTGGTGGCGCTTCTGCGGCTGCAAAAGGGCGAAGTCGATATTGCCGGCGATGGCGTGCCGCCTGCCAAGTTCCTCGAGATCAAGAACTCGCCTGAGGGCGCCAATATCATCGTCGATGGCGCGCAGCTGCACACCGGCTATATCACGCTCAACACCAAGGTGGCGCCCTTCGACAATGTGAAGGTTCGACAGGCCCTGAACATGGCCATCAACAAGGAGCGTATCACCCGCATCCTGAACGGCCGCGCGACGGCTGCCAACCAGCCGCTGCCGCCGCTGATGCCGGGCTACGACAAGGCCTTCACCGGCTATGCCTTCGATGTCGAGAAGGCCAAAGCGCTGCTCGCAGAAGCCGGTTTCCCGGATGGTTTTGAAACGGTCCTTTATTCCACCAACACCGATCCGCAGCCGCGCATCGCCCAGGCGATCCAGCAGGACCTGGCCGCTGTCGGCGTCAAGGCCGAGGTTCGCGCGCTGGCGCAGGCCAACGTGATCGCCGCCGGCGGTACCGAAGGCGAAGCGCCGATGATCTGGTCGGGCGGCATGGCCTGGATCGCCGACTTCCCGGATCCGTCCAACTTCTACGGCCCGATTCTTGGTTGCTCGGGTGCGGTTCAGGGCGGCTGGAACTGGTCCTGGTATTGCAACAAGGATCTCGATGCCCGCGCGATCGCCGCCGATTCGATGTCGGACCCGGCCAAGGCTGCCGAGCGTCAGGCCGAATGGGGCAAGATCTTCACCGACATCATGGCGGACGCGCCGTGGATCCCGCTCACCAACGAACGCCGCGTCGTCGCCAAGTCGCCGCGCATGGGCGGCGCTGGCGACATCTATGTCGATCCGACCCGCGTCATCAATTACGACGCGATCTTTGTGAAGGAGTAAGCAAGATTGCCCATGGCTCTGGTGAAAATCAGAGCCATGGAACGGCTATTGAGGACGGCGGTACGGCGCTGTCTCTTCTCCCCCTACGGGGAGAAGTGCCGAGCGAAGGCGAGGCGATGAGGGGCGGCGCGGCACATCAAGAGTGCTTGGCTCCCCCTCATCCGGCCCTTCGGGCTACCTTCTCCCCGGTGGGGAGAAGCGGGAGCGCGCCGCTCCTGCCAACCAAGAATAACGATATGCGCGCACGTCAGTGATCCGGCAAACCGCGCTTCCAAGGGAGAACAACCAATGTGCGTCGCCTGCACCCATACCATCCACCGCGCCCAGCATAATTTTGGCTGGAACAAGGATTTCGAGCCCGCGCTCATCGCCAAGCCCGGTGAGACCATCCATTTCGAATGCCTGGATTCCTCCGGTGGCCAGCTCGGTGCCGGCTCGACGCTGGAAACACTCGCCGCGCTCGATTTCAACAAGATCAATCCGGTCACCGGCCCCGTCTATGTCGAAAGCGCGAAGCCCGGCGATGCACTGAAGGTAACGATCCGCCGCTTCATTCCGTCCGGCATTGGCTGGACCGCAAATATTCCAGGCTTCGGGCTGCTGGCCGACCAGTTCAAGGAGCCGGCCCTGCACATGTGGTCCTACGATCCGAACAGCATGGCGCCGTCGCTCTATGGCCCGGGCGGCAAGGTGCCGTTGAAACCCTTTGCCGGAACGATCGGCGTTGCACCGGCCGAACCCGGACTGCATTCCGTCGTGCCGCCGCGCCGCGTCGGCGGCAATCTCGATATTCGCGACCTGACATCGGGCGTGACGCTCTATCTTCCCGTCGAAGTCGAGGGCGCGCTGTTTTCGATCGGCGACACCCACGCCGCCCAGGGCGACGGCGAAGTCTGCGGCACTGCGATCGAAAGCCAGATGGAGGTCGAGGCAACGATCGAGCTGGTCAAGGACGCGCGCCTGCAAAGCCCGCGCTTCACCACCACCGAACCCGTTACCCGCCATCTCGACGGCATGGGCTACGAGGTCACGACCGGCATCGGCCCGGACCTGATGACCGGTGCGCGCGAAGCGCTGATGCGGATGATCGACCTGCTCGGCTCCGAACATGGCATGAACCCCGTCGATGCCTACCTGCTCTGCTCGGTCTGCGGCGATCTCAGAATCAGCGAGATCGTCGATATGCCCAATTGGGTCGTTTCCTTCTATTTCCCGAGGATCGTGTTCGCGTGACATCTGCTTTTCCCGTTTCCCCACCGGTCCTCACCATCGACAGGCTATGCGTCGATGCCCGCACGCCGGAAGGCCGCAGGCGCGTTCTCGACGATGTCAGTTTCGATTTGAGACTTGGGGAAACGCTCTGCATTGCCGGTGAAAGCGGGTCGGGCAAATCGGTGACCTCGCTTGCCATCATGGGGCTTTTGCCCAAGGCTTCCCTGCAGATCGCCTCCGGCAGCATTTCGCTTGAGGGCCGCGAACTGTCGCGGCTGTCCAACAGCGCGATGCGCAGCGTGCGCGGCGGCGATGTCGCGATGGTCTTTCAGGAGCCGATGACCTCGCTCAACCCGGTCATGTCAATCGGCGCGCAGCTGACCGAGGCCATTCGCGAGCATCAGGGATCGGAAGGCGGTAGTGCCGAGGCCGTCGCGATGCGCATGCTCGATGCCGTGCATATGACGGAGCCGGCCAAACGGCTGAAACAATATCCGCACGAACTGTCCGGCGGCATGCGCCAGCGAGTGATGATCGCCATGGCGCTCTCCTGCCGGCCGAAAGTGCTGATCGCCGACGAGCCGACAACGGCGCTCGACGTCACCGTGCAGGCGCAGATCCTCAAGCTGATGGACGAGCTGAAGCGCGAATTCGGCGCCTCGATCATCCTGATCACCCATGACATGGGCGTCGTCGCCCAGATGGCCGACCGCGTCGTCATCATGCAGGCCGGCCGCATCATCGAGCAGGGCGATGCCCTGCCGATCTTCAATGCCCCGGCGCAGCGCTATACCCAGGATCTGCTGGCCGCCGTTCCCCGGCTCGGCGCCCATGCCGGCACCGATGGCCCGCCGCGCATCAGCCCAATCACGGCGGATGCGAAGCCGCTCAAGCGCACACCGGTGCTGACCGTGCGCGCACTCGACGTTACCTATGGCAAGGCGGCAGGCTGGCTTTCCGGCAAAAAGCCACCTGCTTTAGCGGTCAGCGGTGTCTCCTTCGAGATCCTGCCCGGCCAGACGCTCGGCCTTGTCGGCGAAAGCGGCTCGGGCAAATCCACCACCGGCAAGGCTGTGCTCGGCCTCATTCCCTTTACCGGCGACGTTGTGATCGACGGCCAGAACATTGGCGGCCTCAGCCAGCGCCAGATGCGGCCGGTGCGGCGCAGCGCGCAGATGATATTCCAGGATCCCTACGCCTCGCTCGATCCGCGCATGGCGGTCGGTGCTGCCATTGCCGAGCCGCTGATCATCCATGGCCTTGCCAACAAGGGCGAGCGCGACGACCGCGTGGCCGAACTCCTGCGCCGCGTCGGCCTGCAGCCGGATGCGGCCAGCCGCTATCCGCACGAATTCTCCGGCGGCCAGCGCCAGCGCATCTGTATCGCCAGAGCACTGACGCTCGGACCCAAGCTGATCGTCGCCGATGAAAGCGTTGCAGCGCTCGATGTCTCGGTGCGCGCCCGCGTGCTCGACTTGATGCTGGAGCTACAGGAAACCATGGGGCTCGCCTATCTGCTGATTTCGCACGATATGGCCGTGATCGAGCGCATGTCGCACCATGTCGCCGTCATGCGCTCCGGCCGCATCGTCGAAATGGGATCGCGCCGCGCCGTCTTCGAAAACCCGGCGGATGCCTATACCCAGGCCCTGATGGCAGCCGTGCCGATCCCAGACCCGGCCCTGCGCAACGTGGCGTAAGGACGGCGAAAAATCTTATTAGCCGGCTTATCTTCTATCAGGCTTATGCCGGGGCTGCCAGCGAATCGCGTTCGATCAGGTTGCAGTCCATCTTGGTGAGCGGATAGGCGTCTCTGCCGAATCTGCGTCCCTTGCTGAGTTCTGAGACCGCCCAGGCGCCCATCGCGCGGTGCGGCAGGATCAAGGTGGAGAGCTGCGGGCGCAGGTGGCGGCAGAGTTCATCGTCGTCATAGCCGATGACGGAGACATCCTGCGGGATCTTCAGCCCGGCGTCGCGCAATGCGTTGTAGCAGCCGGATGCCATCTTATCGTTCTGGCAAAAGAACGCGGTCGGCCGGTCCTTCAGCGCCAGGAAACGCTGCGTCGCCTCGAAACCCGAGGTCGGCGACCAGTTGCCTTCGCCCACCAGCCCGGCATCATAGGCAATCCCGGCCTTGGCCAGCGCCCTCTTGTAGCCTTTCAGCCGGTCCTGCGCGGCCTCCATGAAGGGTTCGCCGACAATGGTCGCGATGCGGCGATGTCCAAGCCGGATCAGCGTTTCGGTGGCTGCAAAACCACCGGCGGCCTCATCGGGAACCACGGCGGGAAAGCCGCTGTCCGGCGCATAGCAATTCAACAGCACGACCGGGACCGGGAGCCCTTGGAGAAAGGCCGGCGGTGTCACCTGCCTGGTAAAGACCGTCATGTAGATCAGCCCCTCGATGCCGCTGCGCAGCATCGCCTCGACGGCCTTTTCCTCGCGCTCCGGATTGCCCATCGTCTGGGCAACGAGGATGGTCGCGCCTTCGTCCCAGGAGGCCTGCCTTGCGCCCTCGATCGCATTGACCGATTCCGGCGTGGTCGCCAGCTGATCGCAGATGAAGCCGATCGTGCCGTGGCTGCCGAGCACCGGCCGGTGAATGAGCGAGGACGCGCCATAACCCAGCGTGCGGGCCGCCTCGATGACCTTGCCGCGCGTGTCTGCTGAAATTGTCACGCCCGTCGCATTGTTGAGGACGAACGACACCGTTGCCTGCGAACAGCCCGCAAGCCGTGCCACATCCGTCATCGTCACGCGGCGCGGCGGCTTTTCATGTTTCGTCTTGGTCAAGGATGGCCTCTCCGGGTGCAGAGGAAAAACCTAGCTTATTTATTCTCATAAGCATATTGACTAATAATTATTAGTTGCACTAGGCTGGGCATAACGGAGGAGACCGATCATGAACGCACCGGCACGATTTGACCTGCAGGCCAATCTCAAGACGCTTAAGGAGGACGGCATCACCGGCCTGAAGGGCGCCTTTGCGCCCGACTGGGCCGATGCGATGCGCGAGGATATGATGACGGCCTTCTGGTCGGCCATCCAGCGTCCGGGCGGCGCGGTCGGCCGGGGCCCGCGACGCTGGTATGTGGAAATCCATCCGCAGAATTTCGGTGGCTTTGTCGATCTCATCATGCATCCGTGGGTGATCGCCATGTGCGAGAACACGCTGGGACCAGACTACCAGATCGTCGAAATCGGCCTGGATGTTCCGTTCGAAGGTGCGCGCTACCAGCCCTGGCACCGTGACTTCCCATCGCCGGAAGATACCTATGTGGACCGCCGCATCACCTCGCTCGCCTTCAACCTGACCGGCGTCGATGTCACGCCGGATATGGGTCCGTTCGAGATCGCACCCGGCACACAGTATGATGACGGCCGCGACTGGAAGCATGAGATGTTTCCGGACAAGGCGCTCTGGGGCAGGTTCCAGGACCGCGCCACCCGCAAGTTCCCGCAGCGCGGCGATATTTCCTGCCGCTCGGCGCTGACAGTTCATCGCGGCACCGAGCACCTGTCGCCAATCGCAAGGCCGGTCATGGTGCTCGGCGTCGATGCGCCGGGTGCTGGCCATGCCGAACTGCACGACATGATGGTGACGCAGGACTATTTCGACGCCCTGCCGGACATGGCCAAGAAGCACCTCGTCTGCCGCGTCGTCGATGAACTGGTGCCGATCAGCCAGAAGCATGACATCGAGGGGCTGGTGATGGGTGCCGATCCGGTGTGACCGATCCTCCGGCGAAGGCAGTTACGCGTCTTCGCCGGGATATTGCGAGGCCTTGAGCAGGCCGGCAAGATGCGCAGTGTTGCGGGCCAGCATGGAAATCATCGTCTCCACGGCCTCCGGCACCGTGTCGAGATCGACGAAATTGACCGATCCCATCGCCTCGCCGACCCAATAGGCGACCGCATTGGCCGGAATGGTGAAGCCGACATCGTTCAGCGCCTGATAGACCTCGGCCGAAACATGATGAGCGCCGTCCTCGTTGCCGACCACCGCGACGGCTGCAACCTTGCCATAGGAGACCATGCGCCCGGCCTCGTCGGTTTCATCCAGGAATGCATCCATGCGCTCCAGCGCCCGCTTGCAGACGCTGCCCGGCTGGCCCATCCAGATCGGCGTGCCCATGATCAGAATATCGGCCGCCAGAATTTGCCTGCGAATGTCAGGCCATGCGTCGCCGTCCCCCTCATCGGAGGTCACGCCCGGCTTGATATCGTGATCGGCAAGCCAGATCGTGTCGGTGCTGACATCGTATTTCCTGAACTCGGCTGCGATCAGGTCGAGCATATGGGCGGTTGAGGATTTTTCAGTCGAGGACGAGGATTTGAGCGTGCCGTTCAGGGCAAGGGCTTTCAGGGGCATTGGCTTTTCTCCGTTTGCATATGCCGCTAACGCGCCTTGGCCGGAAAAGATGCGGCCGGGCTCGGATTCCCCTTTTGTCTAACAGGCGGCCCGCTTGCGCGATCGGTGATTTCCTTCGATCGTGTTTCCGGCTAAGCAGGAGACAAAGACGACGGGAGGAAGCATGCGCAATATCATCGAAACCGTGGAAGCGCGCCGCGCCGAGGCGCGTCTTGGCGGCGGGCAGAAGCGCATCGATGCCCAGCATGCCAAGGGCAAGCTGACGGCGCGCGAGCGCATCGAGGTGCTGCTCGACGAAGGCTCGTTCGAAGAATACGACATGTATGTCACCCACCGGGCCGTCGATTTCGGCATGGCCGAGCAGAAGGTGGCCGGCGATGGCGTCGTCACCGGCTGGGGCACGATCAACGGCCGCCAAGTCTATGTCTTCTCCCAGGATTTTACCGTTCTCGGCGGCTCGCTGTCTGAAACCCATGCGCAAAAGATCTGCAAGATCATGGACATGGCTGTGCGCAACGGCGCGCCCGTGATCGGGCTGAACGATTCCGGCGGTGCCCGCATCCAGGAAGGCGTCGCCTCGCTTGCCGGCTATGCGGAAGTGTTCCGCCGCAATGCCGAGGCCTCCGGCGTTATCCCGCAGATTTCCGTGATCATGGGCCCCTGCGCCGGCGGTGCCGTCTATTCGCCCGCCATGACCGATTTCATCTTCATGGTGCGCGACACGTCCTACATGTTCGTCACCGGCCCCGACGTGGTGAAAACCGTCACCAACGAGATTGTCACGGCCGAGGAACTGGGTGGCGCCGGCACCCATACGAAGAGATCCTCGGTTGCCGACGCGGCCTATGAAAACGATATCGAGACCTTGGAACAGGTCCGGTTGCTGTTTAATTTTCTGCCGCTCAACAACCGCGAGAAACCGCCGGTCCGTCCGTTCCACGACGATCCCGCCCGCATCGAAAACCGGCTGGACACGCTGATCCCCGACAGTTCGGCGAAACCCTACGACATGAAGGAGCTGATCCACGCGGTCGCCGACGAAGGCGACTTTTTCGAGCTCCAGGAAGCCTTTGCCCGCAACATCATCACCGGCTTCATCCGGCTGGAGGGCCAGACCGTCGGCGTCGTCGCCAACCAGCCAATGGTGCTGGCCGGCTGCCTCGATATCGATTCGTCGCGCAAGGCCGCCCGTTTCGTGCGCTTTTGCGATGCCTTCTTGATCCCGATCCTAACGCTGGTCGATGTGCCCGGCTTCCTGCCTGGCGTGGCGCAGGAATATGGCGGCGTCATCAAGCACGGTGCCAAGCTTTTGTTCGCCTATAGCCAGGCGACGGTGCCGATGGTGACGCTGATCACCCGCAAGGCCTATGGCGGCGCCTATGACGTCATGGCCTCCAAACATATTGGCGCCGACGTCAACTATGCCTGGCCGACCGCCGAAATCGCCGTGATGGGCGCCAAGGGCGCCACCGAAATCCTCTACCGCTCCGAACTGGGCGACGCGGAAAAAATCGCCGCGCGCACGGCAGAATACGAGGTCAACTTCGCCAACCCGTTCAAGGCCGCCGAACGCGGCTTCATCGACGAAGTGATCATGCCCCACTCGTCACGCCGCCGCATCGCCCGCGCCTTTGCCTCGCTGCGCGGCAAGCGGCAGGAGCAGCTGTGGCGCAAGCACGATACGATCCCGTTGTGAGGTAGGATGCGCCACAACGCTCAGCCGTCATCCTCGGGCTTGACCCGAGGATCCACAGCCACACACTCCGCCGCAATGCCGGGCATGGATCCTCGGGTCAAGCCCGAAGATGACAGAGAAGAAAATGACGCCTTGGGAGAAAAGTGACGATCAGTGCTAGCGAAACCCCTGGCTGGCTTCCCATATCCCTTTTGTGCTCTCCTCTCGCGCACATCCCCGCTATCAAGGACCCAAAACCCATGACCGAAAAAAACCCCGCCGATAATTTTCCCGCCGGTTACGAAGTTCCCAAAGTCTGGACATGGGACAAGGGCAATGGCGGCGCATTCGCCAATATCAATCGGCCGATCGCCGGAGCAACGCAGGACAAGCCGCTGCCGACCGGCAAGCATCCGCTGCAGCTCTATTCGCTGGCGACGCCGAACGGCGTCAAGGTCACGATCATGCTGGAAGAGCTGTTGGAAGCGGGTCACACCGATGCCGAATACGACGCCTGGCCGATCCGGATCGGCGATGGCGACCAGTTCGGTTCAGGCTTTGTCGACGTCAACCCGAACTCGAAAATCCCGGCACTGATGGACCACGGCCCGAAGGGCGGCGGCGAGCCGGTGCGCGTGTTCGAATCCGCTTCGATCCTGCTCTATCTCGCTGAAAAGTTCGGCGCCTTCCTGCCGACGGAGCTTCGCGCCCGCACCGAGACCTTCAACTGGCTGTTCTGGCAGATGGGCTCGGCGCCGTTCCTCGGCGGCGGTTTTGGCCATTTCTATGCCTATGCGCCGATCCATATCAAATATGCCATCGACCGTTATGCCATGGAAGTGAAGCGCCAGCTCGACGTGCTCGACCGGCATCTCGCAGACAATCAGTTCCTCGCGGGCTCTGACTATACCATCGCCGACATGGCGACATGGCCCTGGTACGGCAATCTGGCGCTCGGCCAGGCCTATGGCGATGCCGGCACCTTCCTCGATGTGCAGAGCTACACGCATGTGCAGCGCTGGACGGCCGAGATCGCCGCCCGCCCGGCGGTCAAGCGCGGCCGCATGGTCAACCGCCTGAACGGCGACCCATCAGAACAGCTGCATGAGCGCCACGACGCCTCCGACTTCGAGACGAAGACGCAGGACAAGATCGCGCCGAACGGCGCGGCCAAGGCGTAAGGAGACCAAGATGGCCAAACGGCCCGAGATGACGAAACACAGGGGTTTTCCCTCCGGCTTGCCGGGCCATGGCCATCATTTCACCATCCGCCGGGCAAACGAGAAGGGCGTGACGCCGCTCAAGGTGCTGCAGCGCCTTGCCCGCCCGAACTCGATCGAACAGAAGGTCGATGCCGCCTTTTTGCATGCGCTCTGGCACCATTTCGGCGCAGAGCCGTTCGAGCGCGGCAATCTCGACGCCGGACGGCTCAACCTTCTGTTCGGCCGCGAGGTCGTGCCGGCGGCAGAGCCGTTCGATCCCACCTCCTATGAAGCCCTGCTGCGCATCAATGAAAAGGTGGCGCGCAAGAGTTTCCCGGAAGCCTTCGAAGACGTGATGGAAATCTGAGACCATGGCCAAGACCCCCGAAATGCCCAAGCATCGCGGCTTTCCCGCCGGCCTGCTCGGAACCCAGTGGCAGTTCACCCTGCGCCGGGCCAATTCCAAGGTCACGCCGCTGACCGCCTGGCCGCGGCACCGGACCATGGATCAATCGGTGGCACTTGCCGATATCGGCTTCGTGCAGGCGCTGTGGCAGTATTTCGGCACGGCGCCGTTCCAGCGCGGCAATCTCGACGGCGAGCGGCTCTGCCGCCTGTTCGGCCGCGAATTGCTTCCGGCCGAACGTGGCTTCGATCCGGCCTCCTACGAGGCGCTCCTGAAGTTCAACGAGCCGCTCGCCCGCAAGAATTTCCCGCAGGCGTTCGAGGACGAGAAGACGGATGCAGGCGCTGCGCGCGGCACCCGGAAAACTGCGGAATGAGCGAGGGCAGCCATCCATGATCCAGAAAATCCTCATCGCCAATCGCGGCGAGATCGCCTGCCGGGTGATCAAGACCGCCCGGAAAATGGGCATCGCCACCGTCGCCGTCTATTCCGATGCCGATGCCGAGGCGCTGCATGTGAGACAAGCCGACGAGGCCGTCCATATTGGTCCGGCGCCATCCAGCCAGTCCTATATCGTCATCGACAGGATCCTTGAGGCGATCCGCAAGACCGGGGCGGACGCGGTGCATCCGGGCTACGGCTTCCTGTCGGAAAATGCTGCGTTTGCGCAAGCCCTGGAGAAGGAAGGCATTGCCTTCATCGGCCCGCCTGTTGGCGCCATTCAGGCGATGGGCGACAAGATCACGTCGAAGAAGCTGGCGGCCGACGCCGGCGTTTCCACCGTGCCTGGCCATATGGGCCTGATTGCCGATGCCGATGAGGCCGTGACGATCTCGGCGTCGATCGGCTATCCCGTGATGATCAAGGCCTCGGCCGGCGGCGGCGGCAAGGGCATGCGCATCGCCTGGAACGATGCGGAAGCCCGCGAGGGTTTCCAGTCCTCGAAGAACGAGGCGAAGAATTCCTTCGGCGACGACCGCATTTTCATCGAGAAATTCGTCACCCAGCCGCGCCATATCGAAATCCAGGTGCTCGGCGACACCCATGGCACCGTGCTCTATCTCGGCGAGCGCGAATGCTCGATCCAGCGGCGCAACCAGAAGGTCATCGAGGAGGCCCCCTCGCCGTTCCTCGACGAAAAGACCCGCCGCGCCATGGGTGAACAGGCCGTCGCCCTGTCGAAGGCAGTCGGCTATCATTCGGCCGGCACCGTCGAATTCATCGTCGATGGCAGCAGAAACTTCTATTTCCTTGAGATGAACACCCGCCTGCAGGTCGAACATCCCGTCACCGAGCTGATCACCGGCATCGATCTGGTCGAGCAGATGATCCGCGTCGCCTCGGGCGAAAAGCTGGCCTTTGGCCAGGACGATATAAAGCTCAACGGCTGGGCGATCGAAAGCCGGCTTTATGCGGAGGATCCCTACCGCAATTTCCTGCCCTCGATCGGCCGCCTCTCCCGCTACCGGCCGCCCGCCGAAGGCACGACCCCCGCCGGCACCATCGTGCGCAACGATACCGGCGTGTTCGAGGGCGGCGAAATCTCGATGTATTACGACCCAATGGTCGCCAAGCTCTGCACCTGGGCTCCGGACAGAGTGACCGCCATCGATGCGATGAGTGCCGCACTTGACGATTTCGAGGTCGAGGGCATCGGCCATAACCTGCCGTTCCTCTCGGCCGTCATGCAGCACGACCGGTTCCGCTCAGGGCATATCACCACCGCCTTCATCGCCGAGGAATTCCCCGATGGTTTCCACGGTGTCGAGCCCGATGCGGCCTCGGCAGCCAGGCTCGCAGCGGTCGCCACGCTGGTGCATCAGGCGTTGCAGGACCGCGCCGTGCAGATTTCCGGCACGATCGGCAATCATCGCCGGGTGATCGGCAAGGATTGGGTCGTCACGTTTGCCGGCCAGGAACATGCGGTGTCGCTCGGCACGTCAGCGGACGGCCCCATGATCCGGCTGTCCGATGGCACCGTCCTTGCTGCCTCCGGCAGCTGGACGCCCGGCCGCAGCCACGCCACCTTTCATATCGGCGGGACCGCGATGGGCGTGAAGATCGATCGCGTCGGCACCGGCATCCGCCTGCGCTGGCGCGGCATCGATATCACCGCCCATGTGCGCAGCCCGCGCGTCGCTGAACTTGCCCGGCTGATGCCGGTCAAGCTGCCGCCGGATACGTCGAAGATGCTGCTCTGCCCCATGCCCGGCGTCATCACCGCCGTTACGGTTGTTTCGGGCGAAACCGTCGAAGCCGGCCAGGCGCTGGCGACGGTGGAAGCGATGAAAATGGAAAACATTCTACGCGCCGAACGCCGTGGCATCGTCAAGCGTGTCGCGGTTTCCGCCGGCACCAGCCTTGCGGTGGATGAGCTGATCATGGAGTTCGAGTAGTGCTTGCCTGGGAAGAAGTGAGCCCCTCACCTGCAATTTCTGACACTTCGTTGAAGCTAAAATGTTGAAATTGCTTCCTCTCCCGCAGCGGAGAGGTACGATGGGAAAGCTCGGGGTTCTACCTCTCCCCTTGCGGGAGAGGATACAAAATCAAGATCTTAGCTTTAGCTAAGTCTTAGATTTTGTTGGTGAGGGGGGAGGACAATGTTTCGACGCTCCTTAGAAAGCAAAAAACGCGCTCTCGATCGCAGATGGCCAACCGCCGCATGTTGACGAATAAAGGGATGCAGAGCCATGTCCGATAAACACCCCCTCGCCGACTGGGCAACCCTTGCCGAACGCGAGCTGAAATCCCCGCCCGAGACGCTCACCTGGCAGACGCCGGAGGGCATTGCCGTCAAGCCGCTCTATACCGAGGCCGATCTTGAAGCCGCTGGTCATCTCGGCTCGCTGCCGGGGCTGTCCCCCTTCACCCGCGGCCCGCGCGCCACCATGTATGCCGGGCGGCCCTGGACCATCCGGCAATATGCCGGCTTTTCCACCGCCGAAGCCTCAAATGCCTTTTACCGCAAGGCGCTGGCGAGCGGCCAGCAGGGCGTTTCCGTCGCCTTCGACCTGGCCACCCATCGCGGTTATGATTCGGATCATCCGCGCGTCGAGGGCGATGTCGGCAAGGCCGGCGTGGCGATCGATTCGGTCGAGGACATGAAGATCCTGTTCGACGGCATACCGCTGGAAAAAATCTCCGTCTCGATGACCATGAACGGCGCCGTCGTCCCGATCCTGGCCTCCTTCATCGTGGCGGGCGAGGAGCAGGGTGTGCCGCGTGCGCAATTATCGGGCACGATCCAGAACGACATTCTCAAGGAGTTCATGGTTCGCAACACCTATATCTATCCGCCCGAACCCTCGATGCGGATCGTTGCCGATATCATCGACTATACCGCCCGCGAAATGCCGAAGTTCAACTCAATCTCGATTTCTGGCTATCACATGCAGGAGGCAGGGGCGACGCTGGTGCAGGAACTGGCCTTCACACTGGCCGATGGCCGCGAATATGTCCGTGCTGCCATCGCCAAGGGGTTGAGTGTCGATGAATTCGCCGGCCGCCTGTCGTTCTTCTTTGCCATCGGCATGAATTTCTTCATGGAAGCCGCCAAGCTGCGCGCGGCCCGGCTGCTCTGGACCCGCATCATGGAAGGCTTTCATCCCAAGAAACAGTCCTCGCTGATGCTGCGCACCCATTGCCAGACATCGGGTGTCTCCCTGCAGGAACAGGACCCCTATAACAACATTATCCGCACTGCATTCGAGGCGATGTCGGCGGTGCTCGGCGGCACCCAGTCTCTGCACACCAACTCCTTCGATGAAGCCATTGCGCTGCCTACCGAATTCTCCTCGCGCATTGCCCGCAACACCCAGTTGATCCTGCAGCACGAGACCGGCGTCACCAAGGTTGTCGATCCATTAGCCGGCTCATATTATGTCGAGAGCCTGACGGCCGAGCTTGCTGACAAGGCCTGGGCGCTGATGGAAGAGGTCGAGGCGCTGGGCGGCATGACCAAGGCGGTGGCCGACGGCTTGCCCAAGCGGTTGATCGAACAGGCGGCCACCCGCCGCCAGGCCGCCGTCGACAAGGGCGAAGAGGTCATCGTCGGCGTCAACAAATACCGGCTGGAGACCGAGGACGATCTCGACATTCTGGATATCGACAATGCTGCGGTGCGCACCGCCCAGATCAGGCGCATCGAAGAGACGCGCAGACGCCGCGACAGCGCCGCGGTTCAGGCAGCGCTGGAAGCGTTGACGCAGATTGCCCGCACCGGTGATGGCAACATCCTAGAAGCGGCCGTCACCGCTGCCCGCGCCCGTGCCACCGTTGGCGAAATCTCCGATGCGCTGCGCATCGTCTTCGGCGATCACACCGCCGTTCCTGAAGTCGTCAGCGATATCTATGGTGATGCCTACAAGGACGAGCCGGAACTGGCAGTGCTGTCGGCCCGGCTGTCCGGCTTTTCGCAGACGACTGGCCGCAAGCCGAAGATCATGGTCGCCAAGCTCGGCCAGGACGGCCACGATCGCGGCGCCAAGATCATCGCCTCGGCTTTTGGCGATATCGGCTTCGATGTGCTAGCTGGCCCGCTGTTTCAGACGCCGGAAGAAGCCGCCGATATGGCTGTCAGTGCCAGGGTGCATGTCATCGGCATGTCGTCGCTTGCTGCGGGTCACAAGACGCTGGCGCCGCAGCTGATCGAGGCGCTGAAAGCCAAGGGTGCTGCGGATATCATCGTCGTGGTCGGCGGCGTCGTACCGCGCCAGGATTACCAGTTCCTGCTCGACCACGGCGTCGCCGCAGTCTTTGGCCCCGGCACCAATGTCATGGAGGCCGGAAGGGCGGTTCTTGACCTCTTGGAAGGCCGACTGCGCAACGCGTGAGGGGTGAATTCGCCATAATTTTTCATCGCTGAAAAGTTGTGCTTCCGATTTTGCGGAAATGCCGCATTCTGTCTGCGTGCTCGGGTGATTCGCCTCATGTGCCTGCGTTCAGGCCGGATTGAGAGCAGAACGACAACGCTAAATGATTTAGCCGGGGGGCAGCGCGATGCAGAAGCGTGACGACGTCGAAAACTGGGCAGTTTACAGGGCACAACAAATTCTGATGCGCGAGGGCATGGACCTTGCCTTGTCGGCGCGCGACTTTGACAGCGGCACGGTGAGGGCCAAGGGCAAGCTCCTTGCCATGGCTATCGCCGCCTCGCTGGTCGAAGCCTCCGCAGTCAGGGCGGAATGACCGGAACGACGCTGGAGCTTGATCGGCAGTGGCACTGTCCGGCCGGTCGTTCTCCGGCTTAGGACCCCTAGATCTGGCAATTGCCATCGCTCTTTGAGGCGTTACACTACCGGTCGAAATGGGTGTGTTTCGAACGATAGGGTGGAGCGATGTCGTTTCTATCGGACATGGCCTTGAATCAGAGTGAAATTGAAGTGGTGTGCGGCGCGCTGGAAGAATGGTGCGAGCATACCCGCACGGAAGTGGACAGCGATGACGGCCGCGACGTCGCCACCGTCATGCTCGGCCTCTACAAGACCGGCCATGGCACCAAGGGCTCGATCCTGGCGGCGATGCGCCGGGTCAGCGGCGAGTAGACCAACGCCGTTTCTCGCTCGGATGCTGCTGCCAGTTCGCAGGGGATTGACGGCGAAAGTTTGTCTTTGAAATCAATCCGGCAAACGCGAATTTTCCCCATCCGGCTGAAAGCTTTAAACTGTTTTTGACCGGATATATTCAAGGGAAGCCCGCCGACTTGGAGACAACGATAGACTGGATGGGGACGGCAACCGCTGACCCGTTCGTGCGTTGCGCAGGTCCAATCAGGTGAACATCTCTGTGGCGGCTGCTTGACGCCGGTGTCAGTTGACGCTGACGGGCTTGGAGCGCATGCGCGACACCGTCTCGCGTTCGGCCCGTTTGCAGCGCATCGGCGGCAGGTTGCGGTCCATGAGGTCCATGTCCTCCAGCACCATGTCGCCCATCTTCTTGAAGGCACTGTCGAGCGCGCCGGCCCGATGGGCGGAGCGCAGGAAACCCTTGAGGCTGCGGACGGGATGATCGAGCGGCAGCGGCTCATCGGGATAGACATCGCTCGCAGCAACGATATGGCCGCTGGCGACCGCCGCCATCAGCGCGTCGAAATCGACGACATTGGCGCGGCTGAGCAGGATGAAGGCAGCGCCCAGCCGCATGCTGGCAAAGGCTTCGGCGCCGAGGAAATGCTGGTTCTCGCTGGTGACGGCCGCCACGACGAAGATGAAGTCGCTCTTTGTCAGCACATCCTTAAGGCTCGATGGCACAACGCCGTTGTCGATGAGGATCGAGGGCGGCATCCAGGGATCGTAGACGCGGGTCTGGGTGCGGAAACCGGAGAGCACGCGGTTCAGCGCCTTGCCGAGATCGCCGAACCCGATAATGCCGACATCGGCGCCGGAGAGCAGCCGCGCCCTGGCATTGCCCTCGCCGCCCCAAAGCTCTCGGCCATTGCGAAAATCCACATCCGCATCGACGATGCCGCGGGCAATGTTCAACGCCATGGCAAGCCCCATCTCGGCCACCGGCTCGGCAAACACCTGCCCTGTCGTGACCACATGGATGCCGCGGGCAAACAGGATTTCATAGGGCATGTTGTTGATGAGATTGCTTTCGACATTGAGAATGCAGCGAAGGTTCGGCATGCGCGCCAATGTTTCGGCGGTGAGTGGCGGCTGGCCGATAATGTAGCGCGCCTCGCCCAGGACCGCATCGCCAAGCCCGGCAATATCATCCGGATCCGCCTCGACGATCCGGTATCTTGCCGTCAACAGCGCCAGCGCAGGCGGGGTGAAGATCAGATCGAGCGTGCGCGGTTCCGGTGCGCAGATGGCGAGCGGCCGTTGCGTTTCAGGCATGATGTCGTCTCCCTGGCCGGGCAGAAAGCCCGGCACTCCTCATGCCAAAACGTTGTATTGATCATATTGCGATTTGCAAGGCGCCCGGTTGCCCTATCCATAGTCAGCCCATCGATAGTCGGGCACTCAGTAATTGAAGCCGCGCAGCTGGCGTTCGATCGATGGGGGAAGGCGCATCGACCGGAAGGCAGGGCCGTCGCCGCGGCGGCAGGAATTGACGGTATCATAGACCGGGTCGAGGCTCGTGATGTGGCGCTTGACCAGCACCTGCTCGCATTTCAGGCGCTTGGCATCTTCAGCCTGCTCCTGCGTCGTCACGCCCGGAAGATCACTGAAAACCTGGGCAAACTGCAGGGGTTCGGGAGACACCGAGCCTGCTGCGGCAGGATGTACGGACACGATCAAAGCCATGGAAAAAAGAACAGCCTTCGGGATCAACATCTCAAGCTCCAAGCCTGCCCGACAGGGTCACCACTCTCCCCCGGGCGTCAAGGAGACGGTATCGTTTCCGGTGAACTTGCGCTATAGCCCAACGACTTGAACGAGAGCGCGGCATTTTCCCGGCTGATGTGGGGTTTTCCATGGCAAATACAATACGGCTTCACGAAGGCGACATTTCAGTTGAAGACGCCGCCCGCTACAAGGGGGCGATTGCCATCGACACCGAAACGCTCGGCCTTATTCCGCGCCGCGACCGGCTCTGCCTCGTGCAGCTTTCGCCGGGCGACGGCACCGCCGACGTAATCCGGATCGCCAAGGGCCAGACGCAGGCACCCAACCTCACCGCCATGCTGGAAGACCCGGCCCGGCAGAAGATTTTCCATTTCGGCCGTTTCGACATTGCCGTGCTGTTTCAAACCTTTGGGGTCACGGCGGCGCCGGTGTTCTGCACCAAGATCGCCTCGCGGCTGACACGCACCTATACCGACCGGCATGGGCTGAAGGACAATCTGAAGGAAATGCTCGAGGTTGATATTTCCAAGCATCAACAGTCGTCCGACTGGGCCGCCGATAAACTCTCGCAGGCGCAGCTCGAATATGCTGCGTCCGACGTGCTTTATCTGCATGCGCTGCGCGACAAGCTGACGGCGCGGCTGATCCGCGATGGCCGCGCCGAACATGCCGACGCCTGCTTTGCCTTTCTGCCCACCCGCTCCAAGCTCGACCTTCTGGGCTGGGACGAAACGGATATATTCGCGCATAGCTGATGCCGCGGAATTGCGTGATCGCCAAACGAGGTTAATCAAGCATTAAAGGTTGCCCTTTACTGTCAGCTTTATCCCACGTTGCAGATCGCGCGGAGCAGCCATGATCACCCCCCTCCAGGCGAGTGCCGGAACAGTTTCCACCACGCTGATGCAGTCGATGATCGACCAGGCGGACGAAAAGCGTATTGAAGACGAAAAGAAGGCGCGCAAGGACACCAAAGAGGACGACATCCTCAAGGCGCGCATGTCCGCCAGCAAGAGCCATGCGGCGCTGAACGACAAGGTCAACGCCCATTTCTTCGGCGCCTTAAAGAGCGACGACAATCCGATGGCGCAGTTGATCTCGCGCTTTTTGAACGTTTTGGGGGTAGAGCGCGGCAAGGATGAGACCGATCTGGATTTCGGCACCCGCGTCGAGGATTCGCTGACGCTGGTTCAGATGATCGGCAAGAAGGAAGCCAATCTTCCCATCGTTTCGCCCATTCCCGGCGGCGCACAGGAAATCACGCTGGCCCGTTTCCGCGTCTCCGTCGATGACATCGATGCCGTTCTGAACGGTACCGCCGAAGAGGCGACCGACATGGCCAAGATGGCGGCGCGTTTTGTGACCCAATATGGCTTGACGCAGAACGAAGGCGAAGAGGACATAGTTTACAGCAAGCGCATCGGCGAGACGATGGCGAGTGCACGTAAATCGATGCCTGCCAGCATCGAGGAACTGGAAACCAAGACCGGCCTGCGCGATCTCGGCATTACAGCCGCCCAGATGGTGGATGCGATCAAGCGCCCCTCTGGAACCCAGGCGAAAATCATCCAGGAAGTCCTTGACGATGACGCACGCTCAAACGGCACCTCGGCGCAGGATGCCCAGATTGCGATCCAGCGGCTGGAAGACATCGCCGATCCGAAATCCATCGAAGAATTGAAGCTGGCGCGAACGCAGCAGCCGGACCCGACCCGCGTCGAGACCGCAGAAACGCGGCAAGAGCGCGAAGAGGACATTCGCAAGCTGGAAGCCGGCGAAAAGCTGGAGGACGTCAAGGACGTTCAGGAGACGATCGAAAAGGTCAACGACGCCCTGCTCAACGCTCCCGGAAACACGGGCACGCCGGCCGTTGACGGCAAGCCTGTTGCAGAAATTGTCACATCCGGCGACCTGCTTTTGACCTTGGCCGCCGGCGCCGAAATGGCGGAAATTCAAGACGAGGCAGAAAGTGCCGCTGCCAGCAACAGCGCGGCAGGCAAGGCCGACGCGGCCGGCCCGGAAGCCGGATCGACGGAAACGTCCGACGAGGCCAAGGACGAGGCAGAAGCGGCCGTTACCCTCGCCCGCGCGGGCCCCGGAGATGCCGGAACGCCAGGGGGCGAGGACGGGCAGGCAAGCGGCATCCTGCCGGTCAGCCTGGACGAAAACGGCATTTACGAAATTCTGAAGCGCCAGGCCGAAGCGACACGGACTGCCTGATCAGGTTTTGCGCCTGACGATGCCAAGGCGAGCCATCACTTCTTTCGGGATACCATAGCGCTGGACGGCATCGCGGTTTGAGCGCAGGCCGCAGATTTCGCGCTGGATGAAGAAGGCCCAGACGACATCTGCGGCATCATCCAGCAATTGCTCGCGCCGCTCCGGCGTGGTTGCGGGATCGCTCAGCACGCTCAAGGCGGCAATCGCTCTTTCCACCTTCAATCCATGGCGGCCAAGCGCATCGGCCCGCTCCGACATCAGCTCGTATTCGAGCAGGTTGAGGCCGGTATCCCGGCTCAAGGATGGCGACAGCGATTGCGGCGGACGAACCGTCATCTTGCAGGCTCCACGATAGACCAGAGCCAAAGATGGGGCGGGATCGCCGCCCAGGCAATATCTTATTTTATCCTATTTCGCGCGGGCGCGGATTTCCTCAAAACGCCAATCCCGCCGCAGATCGCCATTCCGCCAAACGGTTTCGAGATGATTCTGGCGGTCCTTGAGCTCATCGAGCCGTACAGCCTCAAGGCCGCCGAGACCGTTGACGACGGCCTGGCGTCCTGCCTTGGAGGCCTTGACGTTCATGGTGGCTGGGCGCTTGAAAACGTCATGCCATGTGCCGGTCTCGTCGAGCCGCGCATTGGTTTTCATGGCGAAGGAATAGGTATCGCGATTGACCTTCTGCAACAGCGCGCCGCCCATGCCGAAGGCGATATTTTCCGCCGAAAAGCCGAAGGCTTCCAGCCGGCCGAGGATCTGGCTGATATCGGCGGTGGAAATGCCGTCGCCCTGGATCACCCGGACGGATTTGTCGAGCACCTTGTAGCCCTTGCCATTCAGCGACGAGCCGAAATGATAGTCGAGCTGCTTGATCACATGCACCGGCGTCTCGATCGGATCGCCGCTATCGGGCCGGATGACCACCGTACCGCCGCTTGCCCTCACCTTTTCGCGCAGCTGCTCGCCCCAGATTTCCGAGACGGCGTAATTGATGTCGTAGCTATCCGACACCACGGCGAACATGCCGCCGCCGGCAAAGCGATCGATCATGTTGGAATAGGCTTCCGCTTCCCGCTCCACGCCCCAGGCGGTCATGGTCGAATGTTCGGAGGCGGGGATCGAGAACCCGGCCATTTCGGCGCCATAGTAACGCCGCGCATAGAGAACGCCTGTCACGGTATCCGTGCCCATGAAATTGACGAGATGGGCTGCTCCGCCAAGACCGGCCTGTTCGAGAGCGCCGACGCCACGGGCGCCAAAATCGTGCAGGCGGAACGGCAGGGCTGCTTCCGGATCGTCGCAGGTTTTTTCCAGAACCGGCCGGATGATCTGCTTGATCTTGCGGGCATTGCTGGCGACCGAGGACGGATACCAGACGGCGCGCAGGAGTGCGGTTTCGATATAGGAGGTGAGCCAGAAGCTCTCCGGATCGGTATTGAGGATCTGCACCATCGGCACGCCACGGCGCAAAAGCGTTCCCTCCGGCAGAGCCTGGATCTCGAGCGGCAGGTAGCCGCCGAAATGATCGACGATGCGCATCCAGCCGGCGCGATTGAACGGCAGGCCATGGGCGACGACAACTGCTTCGGCCTCATCGACATCGGCGGATGTCACCGGCTTGCCGAGATACTCCTTCAGGAACATCTGCAGGCCGAAGAACACGACGTCGGCCTGATCCGGATGCCCGCGCGTCTCGATATAGGCGCAGATACCTTTCGTGCCGGGCGGATATTGCAGGAAATGGCTGAACTTGTAGCTGTCGGTGTTGAGGATCAGGTTGGTCAGGTTCATCGCATTCCCCCCGAAAGCAATTCCAAGCAGCGCCGCGAACTGCGGCGGCGCAGGGCCAAGATGTACGCGAGCCGCCAAGAGGCGGCAAGGGCCAACGGGCGGCCTGCCAGTCGCGGCAATCAGCCCGCGTCATGGTTAATATTCTGTCAATCATTCCACCTTAAGATGGGGAATACAAAGCCCGGCAACTTCGGTTGCACGCCGCAGCCGCAGTCCAGTATGGCCCGTGAACGCGCCGCCGGGCTTGCGCATGAAGCGCCATCATCCCTCGACTGTGCCTGGTGACTTCAGGCCTTTAGGCTGCCTGCCGGGACAGATATGGCTGCAAAGCCGCCACGCGAACAGGACGGAGATTGCGATGCTGATGCCCATTCTCTCAGTCAAGGCGCCGATTGCGGCGGCACAAGGAGCATCAGCCGTCGAAGCCGCCCCTTCGCGGGAGCGCGCGCCGATCGTCGCGATCCCCGGCCGGATCTCCGGAACCCAGTCGGAAGCGGTTTTGAAAATCCTTGAGACCTTGAACCGGCATCTGCTGGGAACCGAGCCCTTGCCGAAGGATGCCTTGATCCGCCTGCTCGACACGCTGGCGAAAATCCTGAAATTTCCACCTTTGCCGCAGGAGACATTGCGCGATTTCACCAAGCGGCTGGCTGTCTTTCTGGAAACACTGCCTCCGGCAACGCGGGTGGCGCTGGAAAAGCAGCTGGGGCAGCACAATCTGGCGATCTCCATCAAGATCCTCGCCGAAGTGCTGAAGATGCCCTCGCTCAGCGATATGTCGCGCCCGCTCGACAGGCCGGTTGTGGCGCCCACGGTTCCCCGCGCCGGCAGCACGCTGCCGGATGGCAGGCCATTGCCGGCTGCAACCGTGCAGCAGGGCCAGGCGCAGGTACCCGTGCCGAGCCGTCAGGCACTGGCGAACATCCCGCAGATGATTGTGCCGAATCCGGCTCTTATTGCTGACCCCGGGCTGCTGCAAGCCGCGCTGAAGAAGGCGTTTGGTGGTGACGATACGGCTTCCGCAGTCATTGCCTTTGAAGAGAGCATCGACGGGGACAGCGCGGCAACAGCGGCGCGTGCCGAGCAATCCCCGCCGAAGGGCCAGACGGCAAGCGGGAACGGCACGGCCGCCACCAGCGGGCAGCCGCAACAAACGGCCAAGGCGAATTCCGACACGATCCCGCTGCTGCGCGCCGCTGCCGCCTTTCTGGCTGATGATCCGGAGGCTCTTTCCCAAGTCGCCACGATCACATCCGGCATGGATGCTGAGTTGAAGGCGGAACTGGTGGAAGAACTGGGGCTCGACCTTATGGAACCGAAGGAAATGTCCACGCAGCCGGGGCGCTCTTCCGGTGCGGCGGGGGCGCAGGCGCAGACCGAGGGTGATGAATTCGGCACGGCGCAAGCCCGGCCGGACACAGCCGATCAGGCAGTGCCGGGCGCAAGTTCTGCCGCTGAAGGTGAGAGAACCGAGGCCGATGGCGGCACGGTTCTTGATCCCGGCGAGCGAGAGATCGATCTCCAGGATCCCTCCATTGCCAGCGCCGATGAGATGCCGTCGTCTTTCTCCGAAACCGAGATGGACCACCCGGAAAAGAGCCTTGCGCAGACGCTGAAAGCGCTGGTGGAAGCCAGCCTGCCGCTGCCTGGCGCCACGCCGGACAAAACCGGGACGCTGTTTGCCCTTATGGCAGGCGACACGGCGGATATGAGTGCTGAAATCCTGTTTGCGCAACTGGAAGCCGCTGACATCGACGGGGCGCTGCCGGACACATCTGTGCTGACAGGCGATACAGGCGATCAAACCGAGCCGCTTGCGCTGGAATCCGAGGCTTGGAGCGCAGTGCTCGATGGACCTGAGGAGAAAGCGGCAGGCCGCCAGGTGCGGCTGCATTCAGCTTCTATGGACGAAAGTGCACGGGAAGCCCAGGCCATGCGGCTGCCCGATGCCGGGCTCGTCAGAGATGCAATCCCCTTCGCGATGATCCCCTATCTGCCGGCAAAGACGCAGGCGTCTCGGACCGTGGAGATCGAGGAAGAGGAGCAGCCCGCCTTTTCCGGGCAAGACAGCGCGGATGAAGGCGAACACAGCGAAGAGCGCGGCGAGCCGGAAGACCAGACCGGGGCCGCGCCGCAGGCGATCACTGAGGACGTGGACGACGAGACGGCAGACGCCTATGACCTCTACCGCCGCATGGGCGGCTATGGCTGAGCGGCTACGCGCCGCTCCAGCCTTTGGACCAGGCCATGAAAAAGCCCGCGGAAATTGCTTTCCGCGGGCTTTTTTATTCGGACTGCAGAGGCTTATTCGCCGCCGCGGTTCTTCAGGGCTGCGCCCAGGATGTCGCCGAGCGAAGCGCCCGAGTCGGACGAACCGAACTGTGCGACGGCTTCCTTCTCTTCAGCGATTTCCAGAGCCTTGATCGACAGCATGACCTTGCGGTCCTTCTTGGAGAAGTTGGTGACGCGGGCGTCGACAACCTGACCAACGGAGAAACGCTCCGGACGCTGTTCGTCGCGGTCACGCGACAGATCGGCACGGCGGATGAACGAGGTGAGGTCTTCGTGGTTGACGAGCTTCACTTCGATGCCACCGTCGTTGACGGCGAGGACTTCGCACGAAACAACGGCGTTCTTGCGCAGGTCGCCGGAAGCAGCAGCGTCGCCGACTGCGTCCTTGCCGAGCTGCTTGATGCCGAGCGAGATGCGTTCCTTTTCGACGTCCACATCCAGAACGACGGCCTTGACCATGTCGCCCTTGTTGAACTCTTCGATGACCTGTTCGCCCGGACGGTTCCAGTCGAGGTCGGAGAGATGCACCATGCCGTCAACGTCGCCGTCGAGGCCAATGAACAGGCCGAATTCGGTCTTGTTCTTGACTTCGCCTTCAACTTCCGTGCCAGCCGGATGGCTGTGCGCGAATGCCTGCCACGGATTCTCGAGCGTCTGCTTGAGGCCGAGCGAGATGCGGCGCTTGGTCGGATCGACTTCGAGAACGACAACGTCGACTTCCTGCGTCGTGGACAGGATCTTGCCGGGATGTACGTTCTTCTTGGTCCAGGACATTTCGGAGATGTGGATCAGGCCTTCGATGCCCGGCTCCAGCTCTACGAACGCACCGTAATCGGTGATGTTGGTGACGGTACCGGAGATCTTCTTGCCGACCGGGTACTTGGCACCGATGCCATCCCAAGGATCCGACTCGAGCTGCTTCATGCCGAGCGAGATGCGGTGGGTTTCCTGGTTGATGCGGATGATCTGAACCTTGACCTGCTGGCCGATGTTCAGGATTTCCGACGGATGGTTGACGCGGCGCCATGCCATGTCGGTGACGTGCAGCAGGCCGTCAATGCCGCCGAGATCAACGAACGCACCGTAATCGGTGATGTTCTTGACGACGCCGTCAACAACCTGGCCTTCTTCGAGGTTCTGCACGATTTCCGAACGCTGTTCAGCACGCGATTCTTCCAGAACCGTACGGCGCGAAACCACGATGTTGCCGCGGCGCTTGTCCATCTTGAGGATTTCGAAGGGCTGCGGGTTGTGCATCAGCGGGGTAACGTCGCGGATCGGACGGATGTCGACCTGCGAGCGCGGCAGGAAGGCAACGGCACCATCCAGATCGACGGTGAAACCACCCTTGACCTGGTTGAAGATGACGCCTTCGACGCGTTCGCCGGCTTCGAACTTGACTTCGAGGCGGACCCAGCTCTCTTCGCGGCGAGCCTTCTCGCGCGACAGAACGGCTTCGCCCATCGCATTTTCGATGCGCTCGACGTAAACTTCGACTTCATCGCCGACCTTCAGCGTGCCGTCCTTGGCCTTCGCGCCGAATTCCTTCAGAGCGATGCGGCCTTCGACCTTGAGGCCGACGTCAACGATCGCGACGTCCTTCTCGATGGCCGTTACAATACCCTTGGTGACGTAGCCTTCGGCAAGATCCTGGGTGGCAAAGGATTCCTGCAGCAACGCGGCAAAATCGTCGCGGGTGGGGTTAGCTTGAGACATGAATACTCCTGATGTGCCTTCATGGGGCACAGGCGCCGGGGGTTAGCGTTGACAGGTCCAAAAACCATCCGCTCCAATCATGAAGGAGCAAATCCGGCGCGGGGATGGTGGTTCGAACTTCTTTTGGCGCAGGCGTGACCGGAAAACCGCTGTTCAGTTTTCCGAACCTGCTGAATGCTTCCATGCGGCATCGACAAATGTCTTCGCCGTCAAGAATGCGGCCTCTATACTCATTTCGGACGTATCTAGCAAGTGCGCATCGGACGCCGGGCGCAGCGGGCTGTCGGCCCGTCCCATATCGCGTTCGTCACGCTTGACGATATCGGCCAGGATCTCCAGAAAATCGGCGGGAATGCCGTTGCCGACGATCTCGTCGAACCGGCGGCGCGCCCGCACTTCGGCCGACGCCGTCACATAAAGTTTCACCGGCGCCTGCGGGCAGACGACGGTGCCGATATCGCGGCCATCCAGCACCGTGCCCGGCTCGCGACGCGAAAAGGCGCGCTGCGTCTCGACAAGCGCCTGGCGCACCAGTGGCATGACTGCGATCTTGGAGGCGGCCTCGCCGATCGAATGGGCCGCCAGCACGCCGCGATCGAGGCCGGAAAGCTCGACATCGCGGGCCATCTGTTCGGCAACCCTCTCGTCGTCCAGGGGCAGGCCGGCATCCAGCAGCGCCTTGGCCGTGGCGCGGTAGGTCAGCCCGGTATCGAGATGATGGAAGCCATATTCCTCGGCGATCCGGCGCGACAAGGTGCCCTTGCCCGCAGCCGCAGGCCCGTCGATGGCGATGATGAAAGTCATTGTCCTACCTGAAATGGATGTGGTCGTCCTGGCGCGCCGCCCGGCACCCCTGGAATCTCACAGTATCGTTCTCCACGGCAAGCGTTTTTGCGGAATACCCCGCCCGCTATCCGCGACTTTGAATGCTGCGTAACACCAAGTTGCAGAATGGTCATCCTCCCTGCCAAAGAAAAGCGCAGCGGGCACTTGGGCAAGTTAATCTTTGACAGACGCGGCCAAGACGATTATGGGGACCGGCTAATTCATTTCATGTTCAACGCCGGTATTCCGGCAAATGCCGGTAATCCCGGCCATTCAAGAGGCTTTGACCGTGGCAAAAGCGGAACTTGGAACCAAACGCGTCGATCCGGAAACGGGCCGTAAATTCTACGACCTGAACAAGGATCCGATCGTTTCTCCCTATACCGGAAAATCCTATCCGCTCTCCTTCTTCGAGGAAACATCCGTTGCCAAGGTAATGGAAAAGGCCGCTGAAGAGGACGAGGTTCAGGAAGTCGATACCGAGAACCCCGAAGTTGAACTGGTCTCGCTGGAGGATGCCGACAGCGAAGCAGCCGGCGGCGACGACATTCCGGATCTCGGCGATGACGACGTCGAAATCGAAGGCGATGACGACGACACATTCCTCGAAGCCGACGAAGACGACGAGGACGGCCTGTCCGACCTGATCGGCGTCTCGGACGACGACGACGAGGTCTAAACCTCTCAAAATTCAAAGAATTGGCGTCCGCGCGGGGTTTTCATTCCTCCTGCGGACGCAAGGCTCCGGGCTCACACAATAAAAACTTGGCCCTTTGTCTTTTTCGGCTTGCCATCTTCAAAAAGCAGAAGTATGAAGCCGCCAACCGACCGGACAAACAGTTCGGACGGCCTTCCCGGAACCGGCCTAGCCGGACCCAAAATGGGGCTATAGCTCAGCTGGGAGAGCGCTTGCATGGCATGCAAGAGGTCAGCGGTTCGATCCCGCTTAGCTCCACCAAATTTTTACACCTATGTTCGATGGCTTTTGTTCACGCGAAGTGTGGAAGATGCGTAAGTTTGCGGGTAGATGCGTCTGCTTACCCGATCAACGTTTCGTCTGGGTTACCCGGCTCTCTTTGATCAGCGCCACAATACGATCCCGAATTGTTTCGAAGAATTCCTTTGGGATCATCCCGTAATCGAACCGCAGGGGATTGTTGGGAAGAGTGCGGAGGTGATCGCCAGGCCAATCAAAGACGTTGAGTTCGCTCACCCGTACCCAATTATCGTCCTGATCAAGCCCAATCTCAGCACAGATTTGCGGGGGAATTTTAATGGAGAGGTCGTCTTCACCCAACTCCGGAGGAGTGTGGGTTATGGGGACAACGGCAGCTTGGCCTTTCTTTGACGCGTACATCACAATCGCGCAGGGTCTGTCTTTTCCACTATCAGACAGTCCGTTGGCATAATCCTTGCGCCAGAGATAATTGTACCGGATCACCAGACCCTGCGACGGGACAGGATAATTCACTCAGACACTTCACCGTACTCAGCATTCTCGATCGCGGACAGAAGATCGTCATCGACTTCACTCACGTGGAACGCCTGCCGTTCGCGCTGCTTGAGGCGTCGGAAATGCTCAAGTTCTTTCGGACTGATATAGGCCCCGACAACGCGATCGTGCGAAGTAATCTCGATGACACCAGCGCTATGAACCTCGTCGCGATATTTCCCGAAGCCACGTGAGAAATCGGTGGCCGAAACTTTTAAAATATGCGCCATGCTTCACTTCCTACTCATACTTTTCTTAAAATACGTAATTTGCGTATTTTGTCTAGCGCTTTAAAGCCTTGTGGCGACGCACTTAACAGAGGACAATTAGTTAGCTTCTCATAAGAAGCAGCCACAGCTTTTTAAGACCAAAAAAACGCCATTCTAGCCCGCTTCTCCTTAGCACCGATCCCTCTTGACTATGAACCGTGCGCGGGGTCCAACGGGCTCTTGAGCAAAGGAGCACATCATGGATCTCGGCATCAACGGCAAGCGGGCACTCGTTCTTGGTGGCAGCAAGGGACTGGGGCGCGGGATTGCTGAGGCGTTGGCGGCGGAGGGGGTTGTTGTTGCCTTGACGGGGCGGGATCAGGAGAGGACAGCGGCGAGTGCGAGAGAGATTGGGCACTCGGCTTGCGGGCTGGCGCTTGATCTGAGCAATCCTGATTCTATCGATCCGTTTCTGGACCGGCTCCGCGCCGATTTCGGAGATATCGATATTCTCGTTTTGAACGGTGGCGGGCCGCCGCCGAGCCTGGCGGCGCAGATCGATCCGGCGTTTTGGCGTGCGCAATTCGATACGATGGTGCTGGCCGGCATGCGCATCACCGACCGTTTGCTGCCCGCGATGCGGCAAAACGGCTTTGGGCGCATCTTGGCCGTGGCCTCCACCAGCATCCGCGAGCCTATTGCAGGCCTGACCGCCTCCAACGCGCTGCGCAGCGCCGTTGCCGGCTGGCTGAAGACGCTGGCGGGCGAAGTGGCAGCCGAAGGCGTGACCGTCAACATGCTTCTGCCGGGGCGGCTGGCGACGGACAGGACGCTGAGCTTTGACCGGATGGATGCGGCGAGCGAGGGATTGAGCATCGAGACGGTTGCAGCGCGCAGCCAGTCGGATATTCCGGTTGGACGCTATGGCACTCCGGCCGAGTTCGGGGCGGCGGCAGCTTTTCTCGCCAGCCGGCAGGCCGGTTACATCACCGGCGTAGCGCTTCCGATCGACGGCGGTCTCAGCCGGGCGATGTTATAGCGGCCTGTTTTGCTCAGACGCTGCATCGCCGCGCGGCAGATGCATGGCAAGCGGGAAGATGCCCTATTCGGCCGTCTCAGCCTCAAACCACGAATTGCTGAAGGTCAGATTGGCCATAGAAACAGCCCTGCCCTTGTCATCGCGAACCACGACGGAGACCGCACCGTTTGGCTGATCGCCGATCTCGTCCTGGACGACATCCAGCAGAATTCGGGTGACCTCCCTTGTGACGCTAGCGCGTGTTGACAATTCCAACCCCTGTTCGTCGCGGGTTGCGCCGTCACCATTGTGCAGATCGAAAAAGTATCGGCTCATCATATTTGCATCCCCATGAACGGTCAGGAATTCACCGGGACGAAAATAGTTCCTGAAATCAACAGGATTCGTCATTCATGTGTCAATGTTAAATGAGCCCCGGCTGTTTGTGGGATAGGTGGAGAGCCCATCCCTCACATGGCATGCCGCAAATTGATCGATTCGCTTCTTCTCAACCTTCAAAGCCATGACGTGGTGTCACCGCACGAGGTGTCGCTGCTCAGAGAGCTGATTTGGCGCGACCGGCGCTTCAAGGTCGATGAGGAGATCGTGGTCGAGGGATCGCGGCCGGGCTACAGCACGCTGCTGATCGACGGCTTTGCGGCGCGTTACAAATTCCTGGCGGATGGCACGCGCCAGATCACCGCCCTGCACATTGCCGGCGATTTCGTCGATCTGCATGCGTTCCTGCTCAAGACCATGGATCATGGCATCGTTGCGATGTCGCAATGCCATGTGGCCTTTGTCGAGCATGGCGACCTCAAGGCCATCACCGAAACGCAGCCGCATCTCAGCCGCCTGCTTTGGCTGGATACGCTGGTGGACGGCGCTATTCATCGCGAGTGGATCGTGGCCATGGGGCGGCGCTCGAAAAAATCGCATCTTGCGCATCTGGTCTGCGAATTGTTCATGCGGCTGCAGGTCGTCGGGCGCACCAGCGGCTATAATTTTCATTTTCCGCTGACGCAGGTGGAACTGGCCGATGTGCTCGGCATATCGCTGGTGCATCTCAACAAGACGCTGCAGATCCTGCGCAAGGCCGAGCTTCTGACCTGGATCGGCCAGATGATCACCATCCTTGACTGGCCGCGCCTGCAGGAGCTGGCGCAGTTCGACCCGACCTATCTCAGCCAGACGGTCGAGCCGCGATAGGGCCGCTCCTACCGGTGTGCCGCCCAAGGCACGAACCAGTGTTCCAGAAGACGCGCCAGGATTTCGAACAGAAACGCGATCGCGGCAATCACGATAATACCGGCAATGACGATGTCGGTGACGAGGAATTGTGCTGCCGACTGAATCATGAAGCCGAGCCCCTGGCTAGCTGCCACCAGTTCGGCTGCCACCAGTGTGGACCAGCCTGCACCGAGCGCGATGCGGGTTCCGGTCAGGATCGACGGAATGGCGCTGGGCAGGATCACTTGCAGGAGAATTTGCAGGCGCGATGCACCGAACGACCGGGCGGCATTGATGAAATCGGACGGTGCGGATTTGACACCGGCGGCGGTGGACAGGATAACCGGCGGCAGCATGGCGAGCGAGATGACGGTGATCTTCGACGTCTCGCCGATGCCGATCCAGATGATGATCAGCGGCAGATAGGCCAGCGGCGGCAGCGGCCGCAGGAATTCAACGATCGGATCGAGAATGCCCTTGCCGATGCGGCTGGTGCCGATGGCAAGACCGGCGGGAATGCCGATGACGAGGGCGGCGGCCAGGGCTGCGAAAATCCGCAGCAGGCTGGCGAATGTATGCTCGGCAAGCGTCGAATCAACGAATCCATTGACTGCGACGGAATAGATCGCCTTCACGACGATCAGAGGCGACGGCAGGAAGAGCGGCGAGACGAGGCCGTAGGCGGAAGCAAGGCTCCAGGCCGCGATGATGGCGGCGATGGTTGCCAAAGAGACCGGCAGGGTTCCCAGGCTGCGCCTTGGCTTTGGCGCCCCGGTGGTCACATCGGCAGGGGCTGTTGGGCTGACGGGGGCAATGGCGCCGATATCGATGCTCATGCCGCTTCTTCCTCGCTATCTGCATGAATGAGGCCGTTCAGGCCATCGTGAAGGCGCCGATATTCCGGCGAGTCCTTGATATCCTGCAGGGACTGTCCACCGAGCAGCTGCCTGCCGAAGCTTGCCGGTATATCGGCGATGATACGGCCGGGATTGGGCGCCAGCACAATGACGCGGGTGGCGAGCAACATCGCCTCCTCGATACTGTGGGTGATCAAAAGCGCGCCGGTCTTGCTGTCCGACCAGACCTTGAGCAGGAACTGCTGCAGGCGGGTGCGGGTCAGCGCATCGAGCGCGCCGAGCGGCTCATCAAGCAGCAGAAAGCGCGGCTCGGAGGCCAGCGCCCGGGCGATGCCGACGCGCTGGCGCATGCCGCCGGACAATTCCCAGATGTTCTTAGCCCCGGCATTGTCGAGGCCGACCTTGGCGAGCAGGTCATCAGCCCGCAGGCGGCGCTCGCCCTTGGCAATGCCCTTGAGCTTCAGCGGAAAGGCGACATTGTCGCGGGCGTTCAGCCAGGGGTAAAGCGCATCGTCCTGAAAGACGACGGCACGATCGGCGGCAGGCCCGGTAATATCGGCACCATCCACCGATACGCGGCCGGATGTGGGCTTGAGAAATCCGGCCGCAAGATTGAGTAGGCTGGTCTTGCCGGAGCCGGAGCGGCCGATGACGACGATGAATTCATCGGATGCCAAATGCAGCGTGACGCTATCCAGCACCAGCCGTGTCCGGCTGATATCGCGATCGGCCGGAAATGCCAGGGATACGGATTGCAGCGACAGCACGCTCATGATCACACCGATGATTTGCGGCGCTGGAATCGCGTTCGATTCCAGCGCCTGTTTGTTAAAGGCCGGCCTTGGCGGCTTCGACGACCCAGCGAGACGAAGCGTAAGGCGCGTAGTCTGGAAGAACCGCCGGGATCTTGCCCTGCTCCAAAAGGAAGGCGGATGTTTCCGCAACCGCCTTTGCCGTGCCGCCACCGAGCAGATCGGCACCGGCCTGCTCTTCCAGCGTCGGGAAGTGATAGCCCTTCAGCAGAGCCGGCACTTCCTCAACCTTCGCGCCGGTGAGCTTGGCGATTTTTTCCGCTTCCGGCGATGCTGCGTTCCAACTGTCCGGATTGGCGCGGTAGTCGGCATAGGCCTTGCCGGTCACCTGAACGAAGCCGGTAACGACGTCGGGATGTTCTTCGGCAAATTTCTTGCTGACGATCCATGCATCGAAAGTCGGGCCGCCCCATTTGGCGACATCTGCCGACGTTGCCAGCACGCTGCCGGTTTTCTTCAGCTCCGACAGGACCGGATCCCAGACGTAAGCGCCATCGATATCGCCGCGTTCCCAGGCGGCTGCGATTTCCGGCGGCCGCAGGTTGAGGATTTCGACCGATTTCGGATCGACCTTCCAGTGCTTCAGCGCCGTCAGCAGGCTGTAATGGGCGGTGGAGACGAAGGGCGTGGCGATCTTCTTGCCGGCGAGATCCTCAGGCTTCTCGATGCCCTTGACGGCCAGCGCCTCGGCTTCCGAGATCAGGCCGACGACGAAGATTGTCTCGATCGGGATTTCGCGGCTGGCGGCGGCAGCGAGCGGCGAGGAGCCGACATAGCCGATATCGAGCGAGCCGGAGGCGACGGCGGTGATCACATCGGCACCGCTGTCGAATTTCTGCCAGTTGATCTTCGCGCCGGTGACCTTTTCATAGGTGCCGTCGGCCTGCGGCACGCGCGACGGCTCGACAATCGGCTGGTAACCGATATTGACGTCGACATCGGCGGCGTGGGAAAAATTGCTGTGTGTCGTGAAAGCGAGAACGGCCAGGGTGGCGGTTCCCAGAAGGCGGCGTCGGTTGATTGTCATGTCCCTCTCCCGGCAATGGTTCAATGGCATTCCGCACCGGAGGCTCCGGTGGAATGGTCACTGATCATTGTAAAATTCATAGAATTTATAGAGATAAAAAATTCCCGGATTCGCTATGCTTTCGTAATGCGAATCTAAATTCACGAAAGACTTGGGTGTTTTCGCCGGGATGGTATGAAACATGTCAAAACACCACTGAAAGACAGGGAATGGCCGGATGAAGACAATGCAGATTTACGCGTTCGACATGAACTGTGTCGGGCACATCAATCATGGCCTTTGGACACATCCGCGCGACCAATCGGTGCGCTATACCGATCTCGACTATTGGACGGATCTGGCCATAACGGCCGAACGCGGCAAGCTGGACGGGCTGTTCCTGGCCGATATTGTCGGGGTCTACGATGTTTACAAGGCAAGCCCTGCCCCGACGATCGAGGCCGCAGCGCAAATTCCGGTCAACGATCCGCTGATCCCGATTTCGGCCATGGCGCATGTCACAAAGCATCTTGGCTTCGGCGTCACCGTCAACACGACCTATGAGCCGCCCTTTCTCTTGGCGCGGCGCATGTCGACGCTGGACCACCTGACCAAGGGGCGGATCGGCTGGAATATCGTTACCGGCTATCTCGACAGCGCCGCGCGCAGCATGGGATTGGAACGGCAGCCAGACCATGACGCCCGCTACGATGCGGCGGAAGAGTATCTTGAGGTGCTCTACAAGCTCTGGGAAGGCAGCTGGGACGACGACGCGGTGCTGCGCGACAAGACGGGCCGGATATTTGCCGATCCCTCCAAAGTGCGCACCGTCAGCCATGACGGGCGGTACCACAAGATGGAGGGCATTCATCTGAGCGAGCCTTCGCCGCAGCGGACGCCGCTTCTGTTTCAGGCCGGTGCTTCGGCAAGAGGCCAGGATTTTGCCGGAAAACATGCCGAATGCGTGTTCATAGCCAGTGCCACGCCGCAAGCCGCAAGGCCGATTGTCGATGGCCTGCGCCGCAAGGCGGCCGAATTCGGGCGCGGCAGCGATGCCTTGCGCATCCTCAATCTGTTGACCGTCGTCGTCGGTCGGACGGAGAAGGAAGCGCGCGACAAGCTGGAGGATTATCGCCAGTATTCCAGCGTCGAGGCCTCGCTTGCCCATTATTCCAGCTCCATCGGCATCGATCTTTCCGAGTACGGACTGGACGAGCCGATCGAACAGCTGACCACCAATGCCAATCAATCGGCACTGGCGGCGATCACCAAACAGGCGGCAAAGCCGGTAACCGTGCGGCAGATCACCGAGCAGATGGTGCTGGGCAGCCGGATGAAGCCGGTTGTCGGCTCACCGGAGCAGATTGCCGATCATCTGCAGATGTGGATCGAGGAGGGTGGTATCGACGGCTTCAACCTTGCGCGCACCGTGGCGCCGGAGAGCCTTGCGGATTTTGTTGACCTGGTCGTGCCGGTGCTGCAGGAGCGCGGGCTGTTCAAGGCTGACTATGCCACGGGGCCGCTGCGGCAGAAACTGTTCGGCGGCGAGAATGGAAGGCTGACCGCCTCCCATCCCGCCGCCGCGTTCAGGCACATAAGAACGTAGCCGGCTATTTATGATCCAGCCTGGCGACGAGGCGATCGCCCAGCCACTGGATGCCGCAGACCAGAATGATCAGCACGATGACGACGGCGATCATCACTGTCGTTTCGAAACGCTGGTAGCCATAGCGGATCGCAAGATCGCCGAGACCACCGGCACCGATGGCGCCGGCCATGGCGGAAGCGCCGACCAGGGTCACCAGGGTGACGGTGAAACCGGCAACAATGCCCGGCAGTGCTTCCGGCACCAGGACTTCGCGGATGATCGTCCAGCGATTGCCGCCCATGGCGCGCACCGCGTCGATCAGGCCGCGATCGACCTCACGCAACGATACTTCGGCGATGCGGGCATAATAGGGCGTGGCGGCAATGGCCAGCGGCACGATGGCGGCCCAGGTGCCAAGCGCCGTGCCGACGATCAGCCGCGTCAGCGGGATCAGCGCGACGAGCAGAATGATGAACGGCACCGAGCGGAAACCGTTGACGATGGCACCCAGCACGCTGTTGAGCCACGGTTTTTCGGCAATGCCGCCTCGGGCGGTGGCGACGAGCGCCAGACCGAGCGGCAGGCCGGCGACCAGCGAAATGATGCCGGAGGCGCCTGTCATCAGGATGGTTTCCCAGAGAGAGCGGAAAAGCAGTTCAAGCATGATTGGCGTCATAACCGAGCACCTCCACCCGCGCACCGCGAGCCTTTAGAAAATTCTGGACCTGTTCCGGCAGCGCGGCGTCGCGTGTGGGAACGGCTATGAAGAACCGCGCCACCGGCTGGTCCTGAATATGATCGATACCGCCGTGAACGAGGCGGAAGGACTGCGGCAGGGCCTGCGACAGATCGGCAAATAGCGCGCCCTGGGCGGCAGGGCCGGCCATATCGACGCTGAAAATCTGCTCGGCTCCGCCCACCGGCGACAGCCGCGCGGCAATCGCGTCAGGCAATTGCGGCCGGATGCCGCTCAGCAGGCTCTGCGTAATCGGCGCCTGCGGATTGGCAAAGACCGACCAGACCTGGCCTTCTTCGACGATACGGCCGGCATCGATGACCGCAACGCGATCGGCGACGCTGCGCACCACTTCCATTTCGTGGGTGATCAAGAGGATGGTCAGGCCGAGTTTGCGGTTGATATCCTTCAACAGCGCCAGGATCGAGCGGGTTGTTTCCGGGTCGAGCGCCGAGGTTGCCTCGTCCGACAGCAAAAGCGCCGGACGCGCGGCAAGGGCGCGGGCGATGCCGACGCGCTGCTTCTGGCCGCCGGACAGCGACGACGGGTAGGCCTTCGCCTTGTCGGACAGGCCGACGAGCTCCAGCAGTTCGGCGGCGCGCTTCAGGCGCTCGGCCCTGCCCAGGCCTTCGATCTTCAAAGGCAGCGCCACGTTTTCCTCGACTGTTTTCGCCGACAGAAGATTGAAGTGCTGGAAGATCATGCCGATGCGGCGGCGCAGCGGCTGCAGCTCCTTTTCGCTCAAACCGGTGATATTGCGGCCTTCGATATGGATTTCACCGCTATCGGCCTGCTCCAGCCCGTTCAGGCACCGGATCAGCGTCGATTTGCCGGCGCCACTACGGCCGATAATGCCGAGAATTTCGCCCTTGCGCACCGTCAGCGACACACCGTCCAGAGCGGGTGTCGTGCCGAAGCGGCGCTTGACATCCACCAGCCGGACGACCTCACCCGCCTGCGATCGGCCCGCAGCCGCAGGATCGGAAACAACAGAATTCATACCTTGTCCTTCGTTGTGTTTTCGGCGTTTGTTTTGCGCATCTCTACAAAACGCCCAAGGCGGCCCTGGCAAATGAATGCCAGAACCGCCCGGTTTAGCGTACCCCTTCGCTCAAAGGTACGAAAGTGGATCAATAGGCGCTGATGCCGGTGCCCTTGTAGACCTTGTCGAATTCGGCCTTGACGGCGTCGTTCTGATAGGCGGAGACCAATGTCTTTACCCAGGCTTCGTTCTCCGTGCCGGTCTTGACGGCGATGAAGTTGCGGTAAGGGTTGTTATCAACCGGCTCCTGGGCGACGCGGTCGTCCGCAGACAGGCCGCTCTTCAGCGCCCAATCGGTGTTGACGACGGCGGCATCGAGGTCCTCGATCGCGCGGCCAACGACGCCGGCGTCGAGTTCCTTGATTTCGACCTTCTTCGGATTTTCAACGATATCGGCGATCGTCGCCAGGATGCCGGTGCCGTCCTTCAGCTTGATGATGCCTTCGTTCTGCAACACGCGCAGCGCACGGCCTTCGTTCGACGGATCATTCGGCACGCCGATCACGGCACCTTCCGGCAGCTCAGCGATGGTCTTGAACTTCTTGGTGTAGAGGCCGATCGGCCAGACGCCGGTATAGCCGACATTGACGATATGATAGCCGTGCTGCTGGATCTGGTTGTCCAAATAGGGCTGATGCTGGAAGGCGTTGGCATCGACTTCGCCGCGCTCCAGCGCCTCGTTCGGCTGGGTATAATCGTTGAAAACGACGGTTTCGATGGTCAGGCCCTGCTTTGCGGCCTCCGTCGTGACGACGCGCCAGACATCTTCATCTTCGCCGCTGATGATGCCGACCTTGATCGACTTGTCCTGGGCAAAGCTTGCGGACGGCGCGGCAAAGCCAGCGATCGCAGCGGCGGAAACGGCAAGGGCGGTCAGGGCCGCGCGGCGCGAGAGTGTGTGAAAGATCGTCTTTTTGGTCATTGTCAGTCCCGTCCTGTCAGATGAGGCGTTTGCCCCGGTGTGGGATGGTTATCGCAAAATCGGATGGCCCGGGCGAAGCACGAACGCCTCTTATCGTGTGATGGCCGGAAAAACTCTTGCGGATGTTCCGCCATTTGCGGACACAAATTTCCATAAAATCCGTAGACTAATGATTCCGGCGGGATTTATTGGTCTCGGAGGTTCAAATAGCTTCCAACACTGAAAAATTGCCTATCAAATGCGCTGCATGTGACTTCAGGAGAGCAAAATGGCGGAATTAACGACAAAAACCAGACCGACGGGCGCAATCGCTGTTCTCGGCCGGCACGGGTTTCCGCAGGTCACATCCGCGACGGGCGGTGAAATCCAGATCGTGACCGGTCCCTCGCAGGCGGGCTTCAACCCGATCGACCTTCTCTACGCTTCGCTTTCAGCCTGTCTTGCCATGAGCGCTCGCATCGCCGCGAGCCAGATGGGCCTGCTCGACCGGGTGAGCGAAATCCGCGCCGATGTCAGCGGCGAAAAGTCCACCGAAGGCCTGTCGCGCGTAGTGAAGTTCAATGCGGTTTTGACGATCCGGGGAGACTTTCCGGCGGAAGCCCGGCATGCGATCGCGCACGCCGCCGAAGAAGAAATCTGCACGGTCAGCAACACGCTGCGTGGCGGTGCCGATTTTTCAATGACGGTTCTCGATTGAGCTTTAGCCGTGGTCCGCATCGTGCAGGGCACGGCTGATCGGCGGGCCGACGGCGGTGCCGCTGAACGTCGCCTCGAACCCGCCGCGTTCCGGCGAGCATGCCGTGACCCCGAATACGGCATCGCCCCTGAAGAACGGGCAGAGCCGCGCCATCTGCCAGGGCGCGTCCCCGCTCAACCGGAACTGAACGCGCACGGCCGCGTCATGGCGCGTCAACCGCACGAAAAGCGGTGCTGATGGGGCCATGTCCGGCAGCGGAATGACCGACCAGTCCGACACGCCGCGTGTGACGACAACGCTGAAATGCATCATTCCGTCCGTATATTCTATGCCGCATTTGATCCAGTTGCGCTCGTCGAGGCGCAGCATGAGACCGGCCTGATCGTAGAGGGTTTCGTAAGCCCCGATGATTGTCGCAGATCCTGTAAAATCGCCGGAGACAGGACGCAGATAGGCGTGGCCGCTGTCGCGATGGAAGCCGTAGAAGGTTTCCTGCCAGAAATCGGTTTTCGCGTCGGTTTTCAGGGAAAGCTGCCCGGTATCTCCGCTCCAGACAGCCGGCTCGTTGTGCCAGCGAAATATCTCCGCCATGTCTGCTGTTCTCCCGCCTGCCTTGCCTCTTCCGGCGGCAATCTAACCATCAGTGTCCGGCTGGCAAGTGCAGTCGCAGGCTGGCCTGGCATATCCGGCATTGGCAACATGAGTATGTTTGACTAAGGATGCGGCTATATGCGCATCCGAGGCTGGGCCGTTATGCGCCGTGCGATGTGTTTTTGGAGTTTGCCATGAAAATCACGATGATCGGTGCAGGATATGTCGGACTGGTCTCGGGCGTGTGTTTTGCCGATTTCGGTCATGACGTTGTCTGCATCGACAAGGACGCCAGCAAGATCGAAGCGCTGCTGGCCGGCCGCATCCCGATCTTCGAGCCGGGCCTTGAGCAACTGGTGGCCGACAATGTCAAGGACGGGCGGCTGAGTTTTACCACCGATCTGGCAACCAGCGTTGCGCAGAGCGATGTGATCTTCTTTGCGGTGGGCACGCCATCGCGGCGCGGCGATGGCCATGCGGACCTCTCCTATGTCTATGATGCCGCCCGCGAGATCGCCGCGCATGTGACGGGCTTTACCGTTGTTGTCACCAAGTCCACCGTTCCGGTCGGCACCGGCGACGAGGTCGAGCGGATCATGCGCGAGACCAATCCGGATGCCGATATTGCCGTGGTGTCCAATCCGGAATTCCTGCGCGAGGGTGCTGCCATCGACGATTTCAAGCGGCCCGACCGCATCGTTATCGGCCTTGATGACGAGCGCGCCCGGGGCGTGATGACCGAAGTCTACCGGCCGCTCTATCTCAATCAGTCGCCGCTACTCTTTACCACCCGGCGCACCTCCGAGCTGATCAAATATGCCGGCAACGCGTTTCTCGCGATGAAGATCACCTTCATCAACGAGATGGCGGACCTGTGCGAAAAGGTCGGTGCCAATGTGCAGGAGGTCGCACGCGGTATCGGTCTCGACGGCCGTATCGGCGGCAAGTTCCTGCATGCCGGTCCAGGCTATGGCGGCTCGTGTTTTCCCAAGGATACGCTGGCACTGGTCAAAACAGCGCAGGACCATGACAGCCCGGTGCGCCTGATCGAGACCGTGGTATCCGTCAACGACAACCGCAAGCGCGCCATGGGCCGCAAGGTGATTGCGGCTGCCGGCGGCGACGTGCGCGGCAAGAAGGTCGCGGTGCTTGGCCTCACCTTCAAGCCGAACACCGACGACATGCGCGACAGCCCGGCCATTGCTGTCATCCAGGCGCTGACCGACGCTGGGGCCATCGTCACCGGCTATGATCCCGAAGGCATGGAAAACGCTACGAAGGTGATCGACGGCATCGCCTATGCCGACAATCCCTACAAGGCCGCCGAAGGGGCGGATGCATTGGTGATCGTCACCGAATGGAACGAGTTCCGCGCGCTCAATCTCGTCCGCCTGAAGGCCTTGATGACCACGCCGATCCTCGTTGATCTCCGCAATATCTATCAGGCCGGCGAGGTCACCAAACACGGGTTTGCCTATACAAGCATCGGCCGCCCGGACTAGGCGGCGGGGGGGATATCGATCCACGGCGGACACGACCAGCAAGGAGCCGGCATGCGCTATCTGATCACGGGAACGGCAGGGTTCATCGGGTTCCACCTGGCCAAGCGGCTGCTGGACGATGGCCATTTCGTGACCGGTTTCGATGGCATGACGCCCTATTATGATGTGCGCCTGAAGGAACGGCGCCATGCGATCCTCGCCCGGTCCAACGGCTTCCGGCCGGTGATCGGCATGCTGGAAGACAGGGATGCGCTGGAACGGGCAGCCGAAATGGGCGAGCCCGACATCATCGTTCATCTGGCGGCGCAGGCGGGCGTGCGCTACAGCCTGGAAAACCCTAAGGCTTATGTCGATTCCAATCTGATCGGCACCTGGAACATGCTGGAACTGGCCAAGGCCGTGCAGCCCAGGCATCTGCTCTTGGCCTCCACCTCCTCGATCTATGGCGCCAACGATAAAATCCCGTTTGCCGAGACCGACCGGGCCGACGAGCCGATGACGCTCTATGCGGCCACCAAGAAGTCCGGCGAGCTGATGGCGCACAGCTATGCGCATCTTTACGGCGTGCCGACGACGGCGTTCCGGTTCTTCACCGTCTACGGCCCCTGGGGCCGTCCGGACATGGCGTTGTTCAAATTCGTCGATTGCATCCTCAACGGCCGGCCGATCGAGATTTATGGCGAGGGCCGGATGAGCCGCGATTTCACCTATATCGACGACCTCGTCGAGGGCATTGTCCGGCTGATGGACGTTGCTCCGGCGCAGGACAATCGTGTCGAGGCGATCGATACGCTGTCGCATCATGCGCCGTTTCGCATCGTCAATGTCGGCGGCGGGCAGCCGGTCGCGCTGATGCATTTCGTCGAAACGGTCGAGGCCGCCGTCGGGCGTCCGGCGATCCGCACCATGCTGCCGATGCAGCAGGGCGATGTTCCCAGAACCTTTGCATCACCCGATCTTCTCCACAGCCTGACCGGCTTCACGCCGTCGATTTCGGTGGAAGAGGGCGTGCGCCGCTTCGTCGCGTGGTATCGCGCCGAGATGGTGGCGGCGGAGGCGCCTGATGATCCGCGGCATCCTTGATTTCCTGCGCAGCCGCGCTGCGGCATCGCCGCCGGAACAAAGGCGGAAGCTTTTGTTCGACAGGGCGCCGGACCATATCTATGCCGTCGGCGACGTGCACGGCTATGACGATACGCTGGGTCGGCTGGAAGAGCTGATCGTTGCGGATGGCGCGAGACGCAACGGGGTGAAATGGCTGGTCATGCTCGGCGATTACGTCGATCGCGGACCGAAATCATCCGCCGTGCTGACCCGGCTGACCACGCGGCCTCTTGCGGGTATCCGCCGCATCTGCCTTTCCGGCAATCATGAGGCTGTGATGCTTGATTTTCTCGGCAATCCCTCGGCGGACCATCACTGGCTGCGCCTGGGCGGGATGGAGACGCTGCGTTCCTATGGGCTGAACAGGCTGCCAACCGGCCGGGCCGAGCAAAAAACTCTGCTGGAAACCCTTATTCCCGCCAGCCATGTCGCGTTCCTGACATCGCTGCCATCGTTGCTGCAAGTGCCCGGCTATTGTTTTGTCCATGCGGGCCTGAAGAAGGGCGTGGCACTGACAGAGCAGAAGGATGCGGACCTTTTGTGGATCAGGCCGGGGGCCGCAGACCATCAACAGGCGGCCAACGGCTTCGTTACTGTGCATGGCCATACGCCGGCGGCACGGGTCGAGATCGGTCCTTCGCGCATCAATATCGATACGGGCATCTACAGGAGCGGCATCCTGTCGGCCGTGCGGCTATCACACGGCGAACCGCCCAGTATCATCCAGAGCCGTTAGAGCAGCCCACGGGCCGCAAGGTTGCGCATCAATGCCGATGGGCCGAACGTCCAGGGCGGGCATTCGGTCGAGAGGCGTACCGTGTTGGTCAGCGATCCCAATTCGGCATTTGCGATCGTCACGACATCGCCGAGCTTGTGGGTGAAGCCCTGGCCCGGCGCATCGCGATCCTCGACCGGCGCAAACAGGGTTCCCATGAACAGCATGAAACCATCGGGATATTGATGATGGCGGCCAATCGTCTGGGCAACCAGATCGAGCGGATCGCGGCTGATCTCCCGCATCGTGCTTGCCCCTTTCAAGACGAAACCATCGGGGCCGCTGATGGTCAACGACAGATCGGCGCTGCGCACATCGTCGATCGAATAGGTATCGTCGAACAGGCGGATGAACGGGCCGATGGCGGAGGAGGCATTGTTGTCCTTGGCCTTGCCGAGCAGCAGCGCCGAGCGGCCCTCGACATCGCGCAGGTTGACGTCATTGCCGAGCGTTGCCCCCTTGACGCGGCCCTGGCTATCGACGGCCAGCACGATCTCCGGCTCGGGATTGTTCCATTTCGAAATCGGATGCAGCCCGACCGAGGCACCCCAGCCGACCGAGGCCAGGACCTGCGCCTTGGAAAACACCTCCGCATCCGGGCCGATGCCGACTTCCAGATATTGCGACCAGACGCCGACCTCGATCAGCGCCGCCTTCACCTTGGCCGCTTCCGGCGACCCGGCCTTCAGGTCGCGCAGGCTGTCGCCGATAATCCCGGTGACGCGTGCGCGCATCGCTTCGGCCAGAGCCGGGTTTCCCGCAGCCTTTTCCTCGATCACGCGCTCGATCATCGACCGGGCGAAGGTGACGCCGCAGGCCTTGACCGCCTGCAGGTCGCACGGCGCTAGCAGATGCATGATCGAGAGATCGCCAGCAGCCTCGACTGAGGCGGCCGTGATGGCCTCAACGGTGGACAGACGCTCGCCTGACGTTCCGGCCAGAAATGCAATGGGGTCGTCGAGCTCCAGGAGATCGCGCATCGTCGGCACCTCTTTCGAGGTGATATCGATGAGATCGCCGCCGCGCAGGACCACCAGCGCCGGACCCGCCACATCAGGGCGCCAGACGCGCCCGACAAAGGTTCCTGTTTCAAATGCCGCGTTGAGCGATGTCATGCCAAGCCTCCCCATTCCCTGTCAGGCCGCAAGATACAAGCCGCCGGATCATGGACAAGGGTCGAAATGGAAAAACAACTCCGCCTGCAGGGAATGAATATGCCGAAACGTCCGTAATACCCCAAAGACGGTTCACCACGACCCGGGATCACTCTATTTAATTTTCCTAATTTTCTGATAGCACCTGTTTCAGCGAATAAGCGTGCCGATCCAACCGTTAAGGGGATGGGCATCAGCAGGGGGACGAGGGGCATGAGCTTTACGGAAACAACTACAAGATCGTGGTTTTCAAAACTGAAAAGCGGTCTCGCCGGGCTGGTGATCGGCCCGATCCTGGTGATCGGAATGATCTGGCTGTTGTCCTGGAACGAGGGCCGTTCCGTCCAGACCTACCGCGCGCTGGTGGAAGGTGCCGGCATCGTCGTTTCGATCGACAGCGGCGCCGTCGATACAGCCAATGAAGGCAAGCTCGTGCATGTATCCGGCCCGGTCAAACCCGACGGCATACCGGAAGATCCGATGCTGGGCGTTTCGGCTGACGGTGCTGCCGGGCTCAACCGGCAGGTGGAGATGTACCAGTGGATTGAAGACAGCAAGAGCGAAACCCAAAAGACGCTCGGCGGCGGCGAAGAAACAGTGACCACCTATAGCTACAAGAAGGAATGGCGCCCCCGCCCGGTCGATTCCTCCGATTTCAAGCAGAGCGGCCAGCACCAGAACCCCGACATGCCGATCGAGGGCGACCGCTTCACCGTGGCGACGGCGACGCTCGGCGCCTTCACGGTGGACGGCAAGGCCGTCGCCAATCTCGGCACGGAAACGCCGGTCAAGCTTACACCCGATGTCGTCGGAAAGGTCACGGCTGCGATCGGCTCCGGCAAGCCGGTCAATGCCAATGGCACAACGATCTATGTCTCGCAGAACCGTCAGAACCCGGCCATCGGCGATCTGCGCATCAGCTTCAGCCGCGAAGATATTGCCGAAGCCAGCTTCATCGGTGCGCAGAAAGGTGCGGGGATCACCGGCTACAAGGCCACGAATGGCCGCGACCTGTTCCTGAGCGCCGCAGGACAGGTCGATGCGCCGCAGATGTTCGATGCGGCCCAGAGCGAGAATACGCTGATCACCTGGCTCATTCGCGGCGGCGGCTTACTCGGCATGTTTATCGGCTTTGCCATGATGCTGTCGATCCTTGGCATCATCGCCGATGTCGTTCCGTTTGTGGGCTCGATCGTCGGCTTCGGCACCTCGGTCATTGCCGTTATTCTGACGCTGATCCTTGGCCCCCTGGTCATCGCCATCGCCTGGATTGCCTACCGGCCGGTGCTCGCCATCGCCATCATCGCCGCAGGCATATTGCTTGCTGGCGGCCTGATCTATCTGCGGCGCAACAGGACAGGCGCAGCAGCGGCACCGACGAGGCTCGGCCGGGCCTGAGGCCTGCCCGCCGGTCATAAGGTCTCGGGGCGGATAATCTGCCCCGGCCTTTTCTATCCCTATCTGGCCATATTGGCCAACATTGCGTCAGGCTGCTAGGCTCGCTTCGCAAACAATTCCCCCTGGAAGAGACGGTAGCAGACCTCATGTTTCTCGCATCAAAACTGTTCTGGCTGCTTGCCCAGCCTTTGTCGCTGATCTTCGTTCTGCTGGTCTTGAGCTTTCTCTTTGCTGCCGCCGGTTTGAAAAGCCTGAACCGGTTCCTGTCGGGGCTCGCCATCATCCTGCTTTTTCTGACCCTGTTCACCAGCACCGGCACCGTGGCGCTGCAGGCGCTGGAAAACCGTATCCCGAGGCCTGCCAGCCTGCCTTCCGATCTCTCCTGCATCATCATCCTGGGCGGAGCCTTTGAAAACGAGGTGATTGCCAGGCGCGGCGGCATCGAGCTCAACCAGGCGGGCGACCGGTTCGTCGAAGGGTTGAGGATTGCGCAGACGTATCCATCGGCGCGCATTCTGGTCTCGGGCGGCGATGGATCGTTCAGCGGGCAGTATGACGGCGATGCAAAGACATCGGAAATATTCTTTTCCACCTTCGGCATTGCCCCTGAACGTCTGATCCGCGAAGCGACGTCGCGCACCACCTTTGAGAATGCTGCCAATACAAAACAGCTGCTGGAGGAAAACGGGTTGTCGAACTGCGCCCTGATCACCTCAGCCTTCCATATGCCGCGATCGGTGGGATTGTTTCGCAAGCTCGGCATAGACGTGACGCCATGGCCCGTTGATTACCGCACCAGCGGCGATGCGGCCCTTGGCCCCGACTTCAGCCAGCCCTCCCTGAACGCGCAGCTGACGACGACGGCGATGCGCGAATGGACGGGGCTTCTCGCCCATTTCATCAGCGGCCGCACGCATGTGCTCTTTCCGCAATAGCTGATATCAGCGCTTCGAGACCTGCCGTTGACGCGAGCGCGCCATTGTGGTCCCTCTCGAACGTCTGGCTCGATTTTCTGGCGGGGGAAAAATGCCGATCCTGGAAATTCTCGATTATGCGGGCGTCGCAGTCTTTGCCGCGACCGGCGCGCTGGCTGCTTCACGCAAACAGCTGGATATTATCGGCTATATCTTTCTCGCCGCCGTCACCGGTATCGGCGGCGGCACGCTGCGCGACGTCATTCTTGGGGCGACCCCGGTCTTCTGGGTCACCAATCCGATCTACCTTCTGGTCTGCGGCGGCATGGGGCTTCTGGTGTTCTTCTCGGCCCATATGATGGAATCGCGCTACAAGTTCCTGGTCTGGCTCGATGCCATCGGGCTTTCGGCCTATAGCGTCATGGGGGCTGCCAAGGGGCTTGCGGCAACCGGTTCACCCATCGTGGCGCTGGTCACCGGCATGCTGACGGCGACCTTCGGCGGTATTTTGCGCGACCTTTTGGCAGGCGAACCTTCGGTACTGCTGCGTCCGGAAATCTACGTGACCGCAGCACTGGCCGGTTCAGCCGTGTTCACGGCTGCGACATGGCTCGGAGCATCGCTGCTGATCGCTTCCACTCTTGGCGTGGTGACGGCCTTTGCGGTGCGCGGCGGCGCATTGAAATATGGCTGGACGCTGCCAACCGGTGATCCACGGCCCGGCCGTCACCCCGACGACGTCATGTAGAACGTCATCAATGAAATAACATAAAATGAGGATTAGCCGCGCTTGGGGCGCAGGCGGATGATGACGTCGACATGGGCGATTTCCATGCCTTCCGGCGGTTCCGGCAAATTGCCGATCGTCAGGCTGCTGACCGGTATATCGAGCACTTCGTTGTGGCCTTCGACAAAGAAATGGTGATGATCCGACACATTCGTGTCGAAATAGGTCTTGGCGCTTTCGACGGCCAGAACACGGATCATGCCGGCTTCGGTAAACTGGTGCAGCGTGTTGTAAACGGTTGCCAGCGACACCGGGACACCCGCCGTCACTGCTTCTTCATGCAGCTCCTCGACGGTGAGGTGGCGATCACCCTTGGCAAAAATCAGGTCGGCAAGCGCCATGCGCTGACGCGTTGGCCGGAGGCCGGAGCGGCGCAAACGTTCTTCCGAACAGATTTCGATGGCAGTCGTCATACGGACGGATCCAGATTTCCAAGCTATTGCAGAACAGTCTTACAGAGCCGATATAACTTTTGCCGAGAATGCTTTCAATAGTAAGCAAGCTCCCTCAAGGCATCCAGACGGTAAAAACCGCCTGATTCTTGGGGCAAAAGGCAATTATCTCTGGCTGTTGCAGCAGCCATCATGTATGCGACGGCGGAAATAGGCCTTGTGCTTGGCCAGACAGGAATATGCGAAACGACGCGCTTGGGTCATGCCGGAGCTTCAATTCGTCCCTATCTTGCTCTAAACCAAGTCAACCAAAAACGGATGTAGCGGGGAAACGACAGTTCATGACGACCAGACAATCCAGCTTCAATTATGAAGAGATCCTGAAATGCGGTCGCGGCGAACTGTTTGGCCCGGGCAATGCCCAGCTGCCCCTGCCCCCGATGCTGATGGTTCATCGCATCACCGATATTTCCGAAACCGGTGGCGCCTTCGACAAGGGCTATATCCGCGCGGAATATGACGTGCGTCCCGACGACTGGTATTTCCCCTGCCACTTCCAGGGCAATCCGATCATGCCGGGCTGCCTGGGTCTTGACGGTATGTGGCAGCTGACGGGCTTCTTCCTCGGCTGGCTGGGCGAACCCGGCCGCGGCATGGCGCTTTCTACCGGCGAAGTGAAATTCAAGGGCATGATCCGCCCGGATACCAAGCTTCTCGAATATGGGATCGACTTCAAGCGCGTCATGCGTGGCCGCCTTGTGCTCGGCACGGCCGACGGCTGGCTGAAGGCCGATGGCGAAACCATCTATCAGGCGACCGACCTGCGTGTCGGCCTGTCGAAAGAAAAAGCTGCCTGAACCGCGCATTGCCGCACTCAGCGAGATTAAAGAAGAGGTCATCAACATGAGACGGGTTGTTGTTACGGGTCTGGGCATTGTTTCCTCGATCGGAAACGATGCGCAGGAAGTCACCGCGTCGCTGCGTGAAGCAAAATCCGGCATTTCGTTTTCCAACGATTTTGCCGAGCACGGCTTCAAATGCCAGGTCTGGGGTGCACCCAATCTCGACACGACCGATCTCGTTGATCGCCGCGCGGCGCGTTTCCTGTCGCAGGGCGGCACCTGGAACCACGTTGCGATGAAGCAGGCCATCGCCGATTCCGGTCTTGAAGATAAGGATATCGGCGGCAACGAGCGCACCGGCATCATCATGGGTTCGGGCGGTCCGTCCACCCGCACGCTGATCGACGCCGCCGAGATCACGCTGAAGAACAACAGCCCCAAGCGTATCGGCCCGTTTGCCGTGCCCAAGGCGATGTCCTCGACCGCATCGGCGACGCTTGCCACCTGGTTCAAGATCCACGGCGTCAACTACTCGATCTCGTCGGCCTGCTCGACCTCGGCCCATTGCATCGGCAATGCCATGGAGATGATCCAGTGGGGCAAGCAGGATGTGATGTTTGCCGGTGGCCACGAAGACCTCGACTGGACGATGTCGAACCTGTTCGACGCCATGGGCGCAATGTCGTCCAAATATAACGATACGCCATCGACCGCTTCACGCGCCTACGACATTTCCCGCGACGGCTTCGTCATCGCCGGTGGTGCCGGTGTGCTGGTTCTGGAAGAGCTGGAACATGCGAAAGCCCGCGGCGCCAAGATCTATGCCGAAATCACCGGTTATGGCGCGACATCCGACGGTTACGACATGGTGGCTCCGTCCGGCGAAGGTGCTGTGCGCTGCATGCGCCAGGCGCTGGCAACGGTGAAGGGTGAGGTCGATTACGTCAACACGCACGGCACCTCGACGCCTGTTGGCGATTCCAAGGAAATCGGCGCGATCCGCGAAGTCTTCGGCAACAAGATCCCGCATATCCAGTCGACCAAGTCGCTGACCGGCCATTCCCTGGGCGCTGCCGGCGTGCAGGAATCGATCTACGGCCTGTTGATGATGCAGGCCGGCTTCATCGGCGAAAGCGCCCATATCACCGAACTGGACCCGGAATTCGACGGCGTGCCGATCGTGCGCAAGCGCATCGACAATGCCAAGATCGATACCGTCCTGTCGAACTCCTTCGGCTTCGGCGGCACCAATGCCACGCTCGTTTTCCAGCGCCACAATGGATAAACCCATGACCGGTATCATGAACGGAAAGCGCGGCCTCATCATGGGGGTCGCCAACAGCCACTCCATCGCCTGGGGCATCGCGCAGGCGGTTGCGGCTGAAGGCGCTGAACTTGCCTTCACCTATCAGGGCGAGGCGCTCGGCAAGCGCGTCAAGCCGCTGGCGGCCGAGGTGAACTCCGATCTGGTCATTCCCTGTGACGTCGAAGACATCGCCTCCGTCGATAGCGCCATTGCCACCATCAAGGAAAAATGGGGCAAGCTCGACTTTATCGTTCATGCGATCGGCTTTTCCGACAAGAACGAGCTGAAAGGCCTCTACGCCGACACGTCGCGCGAAAACTTCAGCCGCACGATGGTCATCTCCTGCTTTTCCTTCACCGAAATCGCCAAGCGCGCGGCCGAGCTGATGACCGATGGCGGCACGATGCTGACGCTTACCTATGGCGGCTCCGTGCGGGTCATGCCGAACTACAATGTCATGGGCGTGGCCAAGGCGGCGCTTGAGGCTTCCGTGCGCTATCTCGCTGCCGACTACGGCGCACGCGGCATCCGCGTCAACGCGATTTCGGCCGGCCCGATCCGGACGCTGGCCGGTGCCGGTATTTCCGATGCGCGCGCCATGCTGTCCTGGCAGCAGAAGAACTCGCCCATGCGCCGCACGGTGACGATCGAGGATGTGGGCGGCTCGGCACTCTACCTGCTCTCCGGCCTGTCGCGCGGCGTTACCGGCGAGATCCATTATGTCGACTCCGGCTATAACATTACCTCGATGCCGGCCCTCGATACATTGCGCACGGCGGACGCGGAGTAACATCCGGGCCGCCTCCCTTTCCGTGCCTCTTGAATTTTGCATCTGCACTTGCCAGTTCAGAGCGCGCAAACTATCCAGAATCACGCTGAGGACAGACACGCATGAGCGATGCCGCCGAAAAACCCGTTGAAAATCACGTCTTCGAAGCCGATGTGGCGCGCCTGCTGCATCTCATGGTGCACTCGGTCTATTCCGACAAGGACGTGTTCCTGCGCGAGCTGATCTCCAACGCGGCTGATGCCTGCGAGAAGCTGCGCTACGAGGCCATCAGCGCGCCGGAACTGCTCAATGACGACCCCACACCGCGCATCACGCTGACGCTTGACGCCGAAAGCAACAGGCTGGTCGTCGAGGACAATGGCATCGGCATGAGCCGCGACGATATGGTCGAGGCGCTCGGCACCATCGCCCGTTCCGGCACGCGCGCCTTCATGGAGCGCGTCGAGGCGGCCAAGGCCGGCGAAGGTGCACAGCTGATCGGCCAGTTCGGTGTTGGCTTCTATTCCGCCTTCATGGTGGCCGACAAGGTCGATGTCGTCTCGCGCCATGCCGACAGCGCCCATGCCTTTGTCTGGTCGTCGGACGGCAAGGGAAGCTACACCGTGTCCGAGGCCGATCTCTCTGACGCTCCGGCACGCGGCACCCGCATCACGCTGCACCTGATGGACGATGCCAAGAGCTATACGTCCAAATGGAGCGTCCAGAAGATCGTCAAGGACCAGTCCGGCCATGTGCCGGTGCCGATCGACCTGATCGAGAAGCCCGGCGATGACGCCGAGCGTATTGGCGATGGAACGGCGTTGTGGACGAAATCGCGCAGCGAGATCACCAAGGAAGACTATGCCGATTTCTATCGCGGCGTTTCCGGCCAGTATGATGAACCGGCGCTCACCGTGCATTTCCGCGCCGAAGGCCGCCACGAATATACCGGTCTTGCCTTCGTGCCGGAATCCAAGCCGATGGACATGTTCGATCCTTCCGCCAAGGGCCGCATGAAGCTCTACGTCAAGCGGGTTTTCATCACCGACGATGCCGAGCTTCTGCCGCGCTACCTGCGTTTCGTGCGCGGCCTTGTCGATACGTCCGACCTGCCGCTCAACGTCTCGCGCGAGATGATCCAGGAAAGCCCGATCCTTGCTGCCATCCGCAAGGGGCTGACCAACCGCGTGCTGAGCGCCATCGAAAAGCTTGCCGAAAGCGACAAGGACGCCTTTGCCAAGCTCTGGGATGCGTTCGGCGCCGTGCTGAAAGAGGGCATTTACGACGACTTCGAGCGCCGGGAACAGCTGATCGCGCTGTCACGCTTCCGCACCACCACATCTGATGAGGCGGCGCGGTCGCTGGCCGATTACGTCAAGGACATGAAGGACGCGCAGGCGGCGATCTATTACCTGACGGGCGACAATCTCGACCGGCTGAAGGCCTCGCCGCAGCTTGAAGGTTTTCGCGCCCGAGGCATCGAGGTTCTGCTGCTCACCGATTCCGTCGATAGCTTCTGGGTGACGGCCGCACCCGATTTCGAAGGCAAGCCGTTCAAGTCGATCACGCAAGGGGCCGCCGACCTGACGCAAGTCCCCACGGCCGATGGCGAAACAGCGGCAACGCCTGAGACATCCGAAGCCGTCACCGGGTTCATTGCCTTTGCCAAGACAACGCTCGGCGATGCTGTATCGGACGTGCGGGCATCCGACCGTCTGACGGAAAGCGCCGTCTGCCTGGTAGCGCCCGAACAGGGCTATGACCGCCAGCTGGAAAAGCTGCTGCAGGGCTCTGGCCGGCTGGACATGATTGCCAAGCCCGTGCTTGAGATCAACCCAACCAACGGTCTGATTTCGGCTCTGGCCGCCAGTGGCAGCGACGAATTCCGCACCGATGCCGTGCAGCTCCTGCTCGACCAGGCCCGCGTCCTCGACGGCGACAAGCCGCAAGACCCCCGCGCCTTTGCCGAGCGGCTTTCGCGGCTGTTCGAGCGGGCTTTGAAAGGGTAGGTTACCAGCTCTTTGCCGCTATGAGGCCGATCTTGCATCAAGGGCCAATACGCACTATATTGCGCATTGGGCCTTGATGGATTTTGCCGGCATGGAGCGTGACAGCAAAGCGATTATCAAACGCCTCAAGGCCGAAGGGTTCGAGATCGTGTCCATAAGTGGCTCGCACCATAAGCTTCGGAAGGGTGCAAAGACCATCATCGTTCCACACCCGAAAAAGGATTTGCCGACGGGAACGGCACGCGCCATTGCAAAACAGGCCGGATGGATTTGATCATGAAACACTTCATTGCTCTCGTTCATAAAGACAAAGACAGTGCCTATGGCGTCACCTTTCCAGACCTTCCAGGCGTTTTCTCCGCTGCCGATGAGGAAGAGGATTTGACCGCAAACGCGGTGGAAGCAATCCGGCTATGGGCCGAGGACCAGCCCGTGCCGGTCCCCTCCTCGCATGACGAGATCATGCGCCTGGACGATGTTTCCGGCGAATTGGCTGCGGGCGCCTTCCTGATGCGGGTCCCCTTTATCGAGGACAGCACCCGGATCGTGCGCGCCAATGTCACGTTTGAAAAGGGCATGCTGGATGCCATCGACATGGCCGCCCGCGAACGGGGCCTGACGCGTTCAGCCTTTCTGGCCAGCTGTGCCCGCAAGGAAATCGAAGCGGCCTGACGATATCAGGCGGCCCACCAGACGACCAGCAGTACCACCAAAACCGCCACGGCAAACGTGGCGAACATCATCATCTGTTTGCGGGTATTGCCGAGAATTGCGGGATCGACCGGGGTGCGGCCGGTCTGGAAGGCCAGAGGCACCTCCGAGGCGCCGCTCTTGCCTTCCCCGCTCTTGATATCCTTGACGATGACTTCGGCGACGCCCTCACTGACGGGCGGGCGGTGTCCATAGCTAGAAACCATTGGCACACTCCATCGATGCTTGCGCGATCTCACGCAAGCGCTGGAATTAAAGGTGTACCCGTTTCGTCAAGAAAGCAATTGCAAAAGCAAATGCTGATGAGAGCCTCGTACGATCCATGAGACGCATTGATCGTACGAGGCTTTAACGCTTGCCCCAGAGCACCTTGAAGCGTGCGTTGCGGCAGGTTTCGCCCCATTCCTTGAACGTCTCGGGCATCACCGTTTCATAGGGCAGGCCGCGATTGGCAACCAGCATCAGCCGTCCGCCGATCTTCAGCGCCTTGGCGGCAGCCTTGATCATTGCAGCGCCCAGCGCCGGATCGGCAGCCTGGGTTTCGTGGAATGGCGGGTTCATGACGATCAGGTCGTATTTGTCGCGGGTTTCTTCAGACGTCAGGTCCTGCCAGAAGAACCGGGTGGGAACGTTGGGGCAATTGGCCTTCAGGTTTGCACGCGCAGCTTCCAGCGAATGATAATCGGCCTCGAAAAGATCGATCCCCTTCAGGTTCGGTGCCTTTTCGGCCAGCATCACCGACAGATAACCCCAGCCGGCGCCGAAATCGGCGGCATGGCCTTTGAAGTCGTCGGGAAGGCGCGAGGCCAGCAGTTCGGAGCCGGCATCGATGCGCTCATGCGAGAACATGCCGGGTGCGGCATCAAAACGGCCTTCGACCCGAACCGGTCTTTTGGAGAATTTGGCAATGACGCCGCTTGCATCTTCCGGACGGCCGAACCAGAAGGCGATGCCGTGATATTTCGGCAGGCTGTCGCCGCCCCAGCCCAGCTGGTTAACGCGCTTGCGCAGCGACTGGATGCCATCATCCTTGCCGCCGGCGACGACGATCAGGCCGCCGACCTTGACGCGCTTCAGCGCCTCGGCGATCCGGTCCTCGTTCTCGCCCTTGTGCTTGCCGCAAAGAATGAGCGCCGCATCAAAGTCGTCGCCCTCGATCTGGGGCGTGACCGATGCCTTGGCGGCCTCCAGAGCCTTGTAGAGCGGCTTTGAGGCCTGCACCGCGGTAATCGAGCCTAGAAACTCAGACGGCAGCCGGTAGCCTGCCTCGGCGCCGAGAAACAGCACGCGCTCGCCTTCGCCGGGTGCGGGGACAACGCCGGTCTCGAAAGGATGGAAAAGGGTCTTCAGCGTGTCGCGGCTCATGGTCGAGGTCCTCAGGCTTGTCAGGGACGGTGGAAAGTCATTTCCGAAAAGACAAACGGTAACAAAGGGAATGAGAAAAGCCCGGTCAGGCGGCTTTCGGGAAAATAAGAAAGGGCGCGGAACGATCTGCTCCGCGCCCGTAGTCGATTAAACGGCCGAACGCTTATTCAGCAGCTTCGCCTTCGCCCTTGGCGACTTCCTTGCCGGTTGCCTGATCGACAACCTTCATGGACAGGCGAACCTTACCGCGCTCGTCGAAGCCCATCAGCTTGACCCAGACCTTGTCGCCTTCCTTGACGACGTCGGAGGTCTTGGCAACACGATCGGACGCGAGCTGCGAGATGTGCACGAGGCCATCACGCGGACCGAAGAAGTTGACGAAAGCGCCGAAGTCGGCGGTCTTGACGACCGTGCCTTCGTAGATCTGGCCGACTTCCGGTTCTGCAACGATCGAGTGGATCCACTTGCGGGCCGCTTCGATTTCCTTGGCGGAGGACGAAGCGATCTTGATCGTGCCGTCATCGTCGATGTTGATCTTGGCGCCGGTCTTTTCAACAATTTCGCGGATGACCTTGCCGCCCGAACCGATGACTTCACGGATCTTGTCGACCGGGATGTTCATCACTTCGATGCGCGGTGCGAATTCGCCGAGCTGCGAACGGCCTTCGGTGATGGCGTTGGCCATCTCGCCGAGGATGTGCTTGCGGCCACCCTGTGCCTGCTCCAGCGCGACCTTCATGATCTCTTCGGTGATACCGGCGATCTTGATGTCCATCTGCAGCGAGGTGATGCCGTCGGCAGTGCCGGCGACCTTGAAGTCCATGTCGCCGAGGTGATCTTCGTCGCCGAGGATGTCGGAGAGAACGGCGAAGCGTTCACCTTCGAGAATCAGGCCCATGGCGATACCGGCAACCGGCTTGGCCAAGGGAACGCCGGCATCCATCAGGGCAAGCGAGGTGCCGCAGACGGTTGCCATCGAGGAAGAGCCGTTCGATTCGGTGATTTCGGAAACGACGCGCAGCGTGTAGGGGAACTGGTCGGCAGCCGGAAGCATCGGACGGATCGCGCGCCATGCGAGCTTGCCATGGCCGATTTCGCGGCGGCCCGGGGAGCCCATGCGGCCTGTTTCACCGACCGAGTAGGGCGGGAAGTTGTAATGCAGAAGGAACTTTTCCTTGTACATGCCGGTCAGGCTATCGACATACTGTTCGTCTTCGCCGGTGCCGAGCGTGGCAACGACGATCGCCTGCGTTTCACCGCGGGTGAACAGGGCCGAACCATGGGTGCGCGGCAGGATGCCGACTTCCGAAACGATGGCGCGAACGGTATCGAGATCGCGGCCGTCGATGCGGCTCTTGGTGTCGAGGATGTTCCAGCGAACGATCTTGGCCTGCAGGTGCTTGAAGACGGCGCCGATGACTTCGTTGGTGTATTTCGGCTCAGCACCTTCCGGGAAGAAGTGAGCCTTGACCTTTGCCTTGACGGCATCAACGGCAGCGTAACGTTCGGCCTTCTGGGTGTTCTTATAGGCAACACGCAGTTCGGCTTCAGCGATCGAAAGCATTTCGGCTTCGAGTTCGGAATGATCTTCCGGGGTGAAATCGCGCGGTTCCTTGGCAGCAACTTCAGCGAGCTTGATGATCGCGTCGATGACCGGCTGGAAACCCTTGTGGCCGAACATGACGGCGCCGAGCATGACGTCTTCGTTCAGTTCCTTGGCTTCCGATTCCACCATCAGGACGGCGTCCTGGGTGCCGGCGACGACGAGGTCGAGGATCGATTCAGGCATTTCGTCGAGATGCGGGTTCAAGACGTACTGGCCGTTGATATAGCCAACGCGTGCGCCGCCGACCGGGCCCATGAAGGGAACGCCGGAGATCGTCAGGGCAGCGGATGCTGCAACCATCGACAGGATGTCCGGATCATTTTCGAGGTCATGCTGTACGACGGTCACGACAACCTGGGTGTCGTTCTTGTAGCCTTCCGGGAACAGCGGGCGGATAGGACGGTCGATCAAGCGGGAAACCAGCGTTTCCTTTTCCGACGGACGGCCTTCGCGCTTGAAATAGCCGCCGGGGATCTTGCCGGCTGCGTAGGTCTTTTCCTGGTAGTTGACGGTCAGCGGGAAGAAATCCTGGCCCGGCTTCGGCGACTTGGCCGAAACGACGGTGGCGAGAACGATGGTCTCGCCGTAGGTGGCGAGAACTGCGCCGTCAGCCTGACGGGCGATCTTGCCGGTTTCGAGCTTGAGCGGGCGGCCTGCCCATTCAATTTCGACTGTATGGGTATCGAACATGTTTTGTCCTTCGTGTGCGGCAATGCCGCGCCGCAGCCAGTGTGGCGCGGGCGGCAGTGTTTCCGCTGATATGACACATCACGGGCAAGACAGCGGGAGGCTTCCAAATTCGGCTGGCGGTAACCGCGCACTTATGAAAGCGGGTGCTTCCGGTGCGTGGCAAACGCGCAAGCGCCGAAGCATCCTGCAATCCTGCCCCATGACAGGTCATCGGTTGGTTCCGCAGAACCGGCCCATCCGGTCTGCTAGGGTGTCCGCTTCCAACAGCGCCGTTTCGGCTTGGCTGGAAGCGCAAGGGCGGGGGTGAATTCCCCGCAAAAAACAAACCGGCGGGCCCCTGTTGAAGGGTCCCGCCGGTGTAAGGCTTAGCGGCGAATGCCGAGAGCAGTAATCAGCTTGGTGTACCGTGCCTCTTCCTTGCCCTTGACATAGTCAAGAAGCGAACGGCGGGTAGAAACCATTGCCAGAAGGCCACGACGCGAGTGGTTGTCCTTCTTGTGACCCTTGAAGTGTTCGGTCAGGTTGTTGATCCGCTCGGTGAGGATCGCAACCTGGACTTCCGGGGAACCGGTGTCGCCTTCGACGGTTGCGTATTCCTTGATAAGCGCAGCCTTGCGCTCTGCAGTGATCGACATCGTGTCATCCTTTCAATGTTTAGGATTTCGGGTCGCCAGCAGCCGGGATGCCGTCTAGCTGCGGCCATGAAGGCAAAAGTCCGCAGAGAGCGGGGTCTGATGCTGGCGCTGCCTATAAACCATCCGGCATTAAAAAGAAAGAGGGCGGATAAAGACGCCGCAATGGCTCAACTGGCGCTCATTGCGGTGGCGTGCGTGGCCGCATCGGGGCGGATTTCCTGCGGTCATCGATCGTCTGGCAATCAAGATAGGCGGAGAAAACCCAGCCGAGCACCGCGCCATCGGCGGCGACCTTTGCCCATCGCTTGCCACCCAGCGTGCGCTGATCGACGATCTCGACGGCCACGCCATTGCTAAGAGCAGACACGACGCCGCCTTGAGGCTTTGAGCGCACATTGAGCGGCGTTCCAGTGGGATCGGCGACCAGGCACTCTGCGGCTGACGCTGTGCCGGCGAAAAGGGTTGCGACAAGAAATGCAGCCATTCCGAAACCTCTTTGCAACATCGACATGTCCTCCGACCGGGCAAACCACAGGGCTGGGCCGTCAGGCTTTTGCTTCAAGGTTGAGCCGCAAGATTGGCGCTCAGCTTTTCCTCAGGGATCCGGACGCGCCATTCGATCCCGTCTTCATGCATGATCCGTTCCAGCTTGGCATCCAGCGCCATGCCGAGCATGCGCTCCAGAACCATGGTGCCAAAACCCTTGCGCGGGCTGGTGCCTTCAGCTGGAGCAATATCGGCGCCTTTTTCTCTCCAGACGAACAGGAACGTGCCTTCCAGCACCGACCATTGCAGGTCGATCACGCCGCTGCTGTTGGCCAAGGCCCCATATTTCGTCGCATTGGTGGCCAGTTCGTGCAGGGCCATGCCAAGCGTCTGCGACACCTGCGCATCCAGCCGTACCGGCGGCCCGGAGAGATGAACCCGTTGCGGATCATCGGGGGTGAACGGCTGCAGCTGGTTTTGCGCGAGTTCCTGGAAATCCACCCCTTGCGCCGCATTGGCGATCATCAGGTCGGTCGAGCGGGCAAGCCCGGCGATGCGCTTGCGGAAGGTTTCGGCGAAATCCACCCGGCTTTCGGCGGCGTTCAGCGACTGGTTGAGCATAGACTGGATGACCGTCAGCTGGTTTTTCGAGCGATGCGCCACCTCGCGCATCAGGAAGCGGATTTCGTTTTCCGCCTTGCGGCGCGCCTGCGCGGCATCGGCCAAAGCTGCCGAAACCGTTTCGATCTCGACGATCATATGCTTGCGCGGTGCGATCGGCCGGCCGGCACCCAGAAGATGTGCGTCACGGGCGAGAACCTTGACGCCCTGCGTCAGAAGGCTGGCAATGGCGGTGGATCCGGCAACGGCTATGCCACCGAAGAGAAGTCCACCCAGCGACAGCCAGAGATAGGACCAGAGTGCTGGCGCATCGACATCGGCACTTTTGGCCCAGGCGACGATCTTCCAGCCGGTCAGCACGGAAAATTCCGTGACCGTACGGTATTCTACGCCATCGTGAACCGCATCGCCGACGCCGACGCGCAAGGCCGGCACGATCTCCATGAAAAACGGTTTTCCGACCGCAAGATCCGGATCGGACGAGGCGATGACATGACCGGCTCCATCCAGCAGCGCCGCATTCCAGCCGGGTGACAAGACATCGCGGTTGACCGTTTTTGCCATGCTTTCAGCGTTGCGCGTCAGCGCCAGAAGGTAATCGCTGTTTCCGAGCGGCGTGGTGATCGGCAGATAGACATTGAACACCCATTTCTGCGCCGTCTTGCCGAAGAAGACGTTCGAAATGAACGGGCCGCCATTGCGGAATGCCTGATCGATTGAAATTGGGTCGGATGCCTTGCCCAGCGGACTGCCATAGGGAACGCGCGTATTGAAAAGCTGATTATGGCCGCGATCGATCACCAGGAGATTGGATTCGGTATCGGCAAGCGAAGAGCGGGCGCGGCCGTAGAATCGCTCAGGATTATTACCATCGTCCGCACCGGCAGCGACAAGCACCTTGAGGGTGGTCAGCATGCCATCGACCTCGCGCTCCACCAGCCGCGTCACCGATCCTGTCGAAGCCTTGAGCAGCGCCGTCACGACGCGCTCCTGCTCGTCGGTGCTGCGCTTCAGGATGATCAGGGAGAATACGAAGGATGGGACGATGGCGATAAGCAGCAGCATTGTCAGATAAAACGACAGCGGCCGCCGCAGCCGCGAGCGCAGGCGCGTTCGCCAGGAACCTCCCGGCCCGCTCTTTTTCTCCTGTGCGTCGCTCAAGCGCCCCTCATCCACCACATCTCATGCCTGCGCGCCGGCACCCGCATCCACCCGTCAGGTCTCATTTGACGTATGCGCGAATCCCGAACTCAGGCAGGACCATGCGCCAGCCGCTATATGAAGGCAACCGATCGCGTGTGACGAAATCTATGAGGGGCCTTTGAAGTGTCAACCCGTGACGAAGACGCGCTTGGGCCGGAATTCGCCTTCGCCGATCTCGCCGATGGCAATCAGCTTGCCGCGCGAGGTCGCATAGGCTTCCGGTTCTGCGGTTGGTGCATCGCGGCCGCGCAGGATGATCGGATTGCCCATTTTCAGCCGATGGGCCTGGTCTTCGGAAATCGCGATATGCGGCAGGTTCGACAAAGCTTCGCCGGTATCGATCAGGAAAGCATCGAGCGCTTCCAGGCGTTCCTCGTCACTTTCGATCTTTTCCAGGGCCACAAGTTCCGCCAGCGGCACCATGGCCTCTTCGGCAAAAGGCGCCACGAAGCTGCGGCGCAGCGAGGCGATATGACCGAAACAGCCGAGATCACGGCCGAAATCGCGGGCCAGCGAGCGCACATAGGTGCCCTTGCCGCATTCGATTTCGAAATGCGCCAAACTCGGCGTGCAGCCGAGCAGCGACAGGCGGAATATCTCGACTTCGCGAGCGGGAATATCGACGGTCTCGCCTTCGCGGGCCAGATCATAGGCGCGGTTGCCATCGATCTTGATTGCCGAAAACTGCGGCGGCACCTGGCTGATCACGCCGGTATATTTCGGCAGGAGCGCGCGGATATCTTCCTCTGAGGGACGATTGGGCGACGACTGCGTCACCTCGCCTTCCAGATCGTCGGTCGAGCGTTCCTCGCCCCAGGCAACGGCGAATTCATAGATCTTGCGGCCGTCCATGACATAGGGAACGGTCTTAGTCGCATCGCCCAGCGCAATCGGCAGCATGCCCGACGCCAGCGGATCGAGCGTACCGGCATGGCCTGCCTTCTGCGCCTTGAACAGCCACTTGATTTTGGACACGGCTTCGGTCGAGCCGAAATCCAGCGGCTTGTCGAGGATCAGCCAGCCGGAAATCGGGCGGCCCTTGGGCTTGCGGGGTTTTGACATGGTTCAGGCTCTTTTTTTGCGGAATGTCGCTGCAGTCTTGGCAACGCTGCCATCCGGCATTTTCTGGCTGTTGCCTTTTTCAAATCCGAGCGCGTAGAGACGCTTGGCAATCAGGTATCCGGCAGCAATGGTGGCGCCATTGTCGATACGGTAATCGTCGCGCAGAGTTTCGGCCAGCAGGGGCTCGATGGCGCCGAGCGGCGGCTTTCCGGAGGCTGCAGCCTCAAGCAGCAGCTTTTCATTATAGGGCGAATTGACGATGGCTTCGAGCGCCTTCATCTCGCGATCACCATGGGCGATGTCCTTGCCGTGGCGAAACGGCAGGCCGGAGGAGACAATCATTTCGACGAGACGGACGGCGTCGGCATTGTCGAACCGCGCCAGCCCATTGCGATAGAATGTCTGCCGCTGGTCAAACGTCCAGGCGTTGAGTTCGTCCAGAGTGATATGCTTTGCCATCACTCCTCGTTTTTATCGTTTTGACCGTCGTCATCCTTCAGGTCGCGCAGAACTTCCGGAGACCGCAGAAGCGCGTCGATCTTCTTGTAGTTGTCGAAGCTGGTATCGTCCTTGAAGCGGACTTCCGGCATGTATTTCAGCTGGCGGATATGCGGGGTCAGGCGGCCCCGGATATATTTGGCATGGCGGTTCAAAGCCTCGATGACGCTGCCATGATCGGCAACGCCGAGCGGGGTCACGAAAGCCGTGGCGACGCGCAGGTCCGTCGACATGCGGACTTCGGAGATCGAGATCACCGTCGTTTCCAGCAGCGGATCGCGCACTTCGCCGCGCTGCAGCACCTGGGTCAGGCCTGCACGTACCTGTTCGCCGACCCTCAGCATGCGCTGCGAGGGGGCAGAGGAAGTCACTTTACTCATGGTTTTTCCGATGTCTGGCGTTTCAACGAACGCGACCAAGGCGGTCCAATGCTACTTTCGGGCCAAAAGGTCAAGGCTTTCCGGCCATTCCGAGGGCCGGACAGGCTGCCAAATCGGCAAAAAGCCCACTTGAAAGCGCCGCCGCCGCGTGGTCAATCTGATGGAAACAGCGAGCGGACGGAGAGACGATGCGGGTTCTGGTGGTGGAAAACATGAACCATTCCAGCCTTGGGCAGGTGGGCGTGGCGCTTGAAGAGGCAGGAGCCGAAATCGACCTTCGCCGGCCATACGCAGGCGAGGCGCTGCCGACCGGCAGCCATGGTCATGACGCACTGGTGGTGTTTGGCGGCGAACAGAGCGCCGTCGACGATGACATCCATCCCTATCTTCCGGACCTCGCCCGATTGATGAAGACCTTCACGGACGACGGCAAGTCGGTGCTCGGCATCTGCCTTGGCAGCCAGCTTCTCGCCCGCGCCCATGGTGGGGACAATCTGCTTGGCCGGACCCGTGAATTCGGCTGGCATGGCGTCGAACTGACTGCCGACGGGAAAGAGGACCCGGTGCTGAGAGCCGCAGGCGACGCCTTTACCAGCTTCGAATGGCATTCCGACAGCTTCACCCTGCCCGACAGCGCCGTTCACCTGGCCAGCAACCCGGCCGTTGCCAATCAAGCCTTCCGCGTCGGCCGCGCTGCCTATGGCATGCAGTTTCATTTCGAGGCGGGGACAGCGGTTGTCGAAAGCTGGAACCGGACCTTTGAGACGGTGATCAACCGCATCGATCCGGATTGGCTGCCAAATTATAGCAAGCATGCAGCAGTGCATGGCGAACAGGCAGACGCGGCCGGATTGGCTCTTGCCCGCGCTTGGGTGGCGACAATACTTCCCGTGAAAACGGCCACAGATCATGAGGCCAGGGAAATAGCCGGCGTGAACGCTTGAAACATAAACCGCTTATGGTGTTTGCGGTGAAGGCCCGCGTTTCCTATCTACAACTCGGGACACGCTGTTATAGGCGAAAGACGTCAGCCCGCTGAGGCAGATAGAGGAGCGGAGAAGCGCATGACGATATTTTCCATCAGGCACGGGCGCCGGACCACTCGATCAACGGGCGAGGCCTGGCGCATTCAGACGATTGCCGCCGCCATGCTTCCGGCGGCCGGGCTGGCGCTTTGCCTTGCCACCATCCCACCGGCCCTTGCCGCCTCTTGCGGCAGCACCCCGGAACCGGGGCTGGACTGGAGCGAATGCACCAAGAAAAATCTCATGCTGCCTTCCAGCGAACTCGAAGGGGCTAACCTTTCCGGCACCGATTTCTCGCTGACCGATCTCAGCGGCTCGAATCTGGCATCCGCCAATCTCGAAAAGGCCAATCTGGTGCGCGCGTGGCTGGCCGGGGCCAAGGCTGAAAAGGCCAATTTCGCGCGGATTGAAGCCTATCGCTCAAGCTTTGCCAAGATCACCGCCAATGGCGCCTCGTTTGCCGGTGCAGAACTGCAGCGCGCCGATTTTAGCGGTGCCGATCTGACCGGGGCCAATTTCGAAAAGGCGGAAGCCGGCCGTGTCCTGTTCAAGGGCGCGACGCTCACCGGCGCGCGGTTTGCGCTCGCCAACCTGTCGCGCGCCAATCTCAGCGGTGTGACCTTCGAAGGCCCGCTGGATTTCGATCAGGCTTTCATGTTCCTCACGCATATAGAGGGTCTTGATCTCTCCGCAGCCAAAGGCCTGCAGCAGGGCCAGATCGATCTGGCCTGCGGCGACAAGGATACCAAGCTGCCGGACGGGCTGACTATTCCAACCGGCTGGCCCTGCGCCTCGGAAAAATAACCGGCATCCACAATGGGAGCTCATAGATTCCTATCACTTGCACCCTTTATAAGCCGGCTAACCAACTGTGCACTTGCTTGACGGTTCGTTGTGCCGTGACCATTGCCGGCACTGGACATGAAGGGCTTCTCCGCTACGTTGAGGACCAAAACCGGAGGAGTTTCCCATGAGCAAACTGACGATCCCCCAGGAAGGCGGCTGCCGGTGCGGGCAGGTGCGACTGAAGATCAGCGCGCAGCCTTTTCTCACCATGGCCTGCCATTGCACCGGCTGCCAGAAAATGTCCTCCAGCGCTTTTTCGCTGAGCGCCGCTATTCCGGCCGAGGGCTTTGAAATCATCGCCGGCGAACCTGTCATCGGCGGCCTGCACGGTGGCACGCGCCATTATTTCTGCCCGCACTGCATGACCTGGATGTTCACCCGCCCCGAAGGCATGGACTGGTTCGTCAACCTGCGCTCGACCATGCTCGACGACACAAGCGGCATTGCCCCGTTCATCGAGACCTTCACCAGCGAGAAACTGCCTTGGGCGACAACATCAGCGGTGCATTCCTACGCGGCATTTCCGCCGATGGAGGCTTTTGAGGGGCTGATGCGGGACTTTGCCGGGCAGGAAACCTAGACCTCGGCAAGCTAAAACGTCTTCCGTTCAAGCCTTTTCTAAAATTCCCAAGCGGACGTTTGACGTCGCGATCAGAACTGTTCTGTCGAGAATTGGCCTTACATTGAAGCGAACCCGCGCCAGGAGGAGCCGGCCGGGTCTGCATTTTCAGCGGAGGAGATACTATGAGCAGGAACAGAGGCGTCGTCTATCTGAAGCCGGGCAAGGTCGAGGTGCGGGATATCGACGATCCGAAGCTGGAAGCCCCGGACGGGCGCCGCATCGAGCATGGCGTTATTCTCAAAGTCATCTCGACGAATATCTGCGGCTCCGACCAGCACATGGTGCGCGGCCGCACCACCGCTCTGCCTGGCCTCGTGCTCGGCCATGAAATCACCGGTGAGGTCATCGAGAAGGGCATCGATGTCGAGATGCTTGAGATCGGCGATATCGTTTCCGTGCCATTCAACGTTGCCTGCGGCCGTTGCCGCTGCTGCAAATCGCAGGACACGGGCGTCTGCCTCACCGTCAACCCGGCCCGCGCCGGTGGCGCCTATGGCTATGTGGACATGGGCGGCTGGATTGGCGGACAGGCCAAATATGTCACGGTGCCCTATGCCGATTTCAACCTCCTGAAATTCCCGGACCGCGACAAGGCCATGGCGAAAATCCGGGACCTGACGATGCTGTCGGACATTCTGCCGACCGGTTTTCATGGCGCAGTCAAGGCCGGCGTCGGTGTCGGCTCTGTCGTGTATGTTGCGGGAGCAGGTCCTGTCGGGCTGGCTGCCGCCGCCTCGGCACGCATTCTCGGCGCTGCCGTGGTGATGATCGGCGACTTCAACAAGGAGCGTCTCGCGCATGCTAAGAAGGTTGGATTCGAGCCGATCGACCTTTCGGCCAGCGACCGGCTGGGCGACATGATCGCTGAAGTGACCGGCAGCGACGAAGTGGACAGCGCGATCGACGCCGTCGGCTTCGAAGCGCGCGGCCATTCAGGCGGCGAACAGCCGGCGGTGGTTCTCAACCAGATGATGGAAATCACCCGGGCAGCCGGCTCCGTCGGTATCCCAGGTCTTTATGTCACCGAAGACCCCGGCGCCGTCGATAGTGCTGCGAAAAAAGGTAGCCTTTCCATGCGCTTCGGGCTTGGCTGGGCAAAGGCACTGTCCTTCCATACCGGCCAGACGCCTGTTTTGAAATATAACCGCCAGCTCATGCAGGCGATCCTGCATGACCGGTTGAACATCGCCGAAATCGTCAATGCGAAGATCATCTCCCTGGAAGATGCTGCGCAAGGCTATGAAAGCTTCGATCAGGGCGTCGCGCAAAAATTCGTCCTCGACCCGCACGGCGATCTCGCCAAGGTCGCTTGAACGGCAACACAAAGGGCGTCCGGTGTTTCCGGGCGCCCTTTACGGGTCAGGAACTCCTGCAGCTTCGTCGTGGCGGGCATCAGAAGCCCTGAAACAGAAAATTCGTGGCGGCGGTTATGGTGTCCGCGTGGGTGGTCAGATTGGCAACAGGCTCGCCTATCTCAGCAACAGGAAGAGCCGCCATACGCTGCGTTGCCATGACGTAGAGTTCCCCATTGATGAGAAACCGGGGATTGAGCCGCGAAATCGACCAGGACATGTCCCCCACCCGATAAAGAGGAACCATCACTCTGGAGGGGAGGTCGTCCAGCATATTGGTTTGAAGATCAATTGCCAGGATGGGCTCTGACTTCAGCCGGTAGACTTTGAATCTGGCCATCAGAACTGGCGATACTTCGCCAGCGGCAAGCCGTGTTTCTCGACATATTCATTCTCGAGCCTGATCGCCTCGGCATTTTCCAGCCGCCACAAACGCTCCTGCTCGGCCTTGACGGCACTCTTGATGCCATCCTCGGCCGCGCGCGAGATATTGATCTTCAAGTCACGCGCCTGCGAGACGAGATTGCTATCAAGAGAAAGATTGGCGGATTTTCGGGCGAGTTGAGACATGGCTTTCTCCATCAGACATGCGCCTATTGTATGCGCATATCCGATGGAAGAAAAGATGTTACTCGTCGCTCATCTTCAGCGCGGCGATGAACGCTTCCTGGGGGATGTCCACCTTGCCGAACTGGCGCATGCGCTTCTTGCCGGCCTTCTGCTTGTCCAGCAGCTTGCGTTTGCGCGAGGCGTCGCCGCCATAGCATTTCGCCGTGACGTCCTTGCGCAGCGCCGAGATGGTTTCGCGGGCGATGACGTTGCCGCCGATGGCCGCCTGGATCGGGATCTTGAACATGTGCTTGGGGATCAGGTCCTTGAGCTTTTCGCACATGTCGCGGCCGCGCCGTTCGGCAGCCATGCGGTGAACCATCATCGACAAGGCATCGACGGGCTCGCCGTTGACCAGCACCGACAGCTTCACCAGATGGCCTTCGCGGTGGTCGGTCAGGTGATAGTCGAACGAGGCATAGCCCTTGGAGATCGACTTCAGCCGGTCGTAGAAATCGAACACGACTTCGTTGAGCGGCAGGTCGTAGGTCAGCATGGCGCGCTTGCCCACATAGGTCAGCTCGATCTGCAGGCCGCGCCGGTCCTGGCAGAGCTTCAAGATGCCGCCGAGATAGTCGTCCGGCGTCAGGATCGTCGCGCGGATCCACGGCTCGTGGATTTCGGCCACCTTGACGACATCCGGCATGTCGGCCGGATTGTGCAGTTCGCGCTCGGTACCGTCATTCATGAACAGCTTGTAGACGACAGACGGGGCGGTTGCGATCAGGTCGAGATCGAACTCCCGCTCGAGGCGTTCCTGGATGATTTCAAGATGCAGCAGGCCGAGGAAGCCGCAGCGGAAGCCGAAGCCCAAGGCCGCCGAGGATTCCATTTCGAAGGAGAACGAGGCATCGTTCAGGCGCAGCTTGCCCATGGCGGAGCGCAGGTCCTCGAAATCGGCGGCATCGACCGGGAAGAGACCGCAGAAGACCACCGGCTGGGCCGGCTTGAAGCCGGGCAGCATCTTGGCCGTCTGGCGCTTGTCCTCGGTGATGGTATCGCCGACGCGGGTGTCGGCCACTTCCTTGATCGAGGCGGTGATGAAGCCGATCTCGCCGGGGCCGAGCGCCTCGACATTGACCATCTTCGGCGTGATGACGCCGACGCGCTCCACCTGATACTTGGCGTCCGCACCCATCATCCGCACCGTCATGCCGCGCTTCAGCGTGCCGTCGAGCACGCGCACGAGAACGATGACGCCGAGATAGGCATCGTACCAGCTATCGACCAGAAGCGCCTTGAGCGGGCCGTTCTCGCCTTCTTCGCTTTTTGGCGCAGGCAGCTGATGCACGATCGCTTCAAGCACATCGGGAATGCCAAGGCCGGTCTTGGCCGAGATCAGCACCGCCTGCGATGCGTCGATGCCGATGACTTCCTCGATCTGTTCGCGGATGCGGTCGGGCTCGGCTGCGGGCAAGTCGATCTTGTTGAGGACCGTGACGATCTCGTGGTTGTTGTCGATCGCCTGGTAGACGTTGGCCAGCGTCTGGGCTTCGACGCCCTGCGACGCGTCCACCACCAGAAGCGAGCCTTCGCAGGCCGACAGCGAGCGCGAGACTTCATAGGCAAAGTCGACATGGCCGGGCGTGTCGATCAGGTTGAGAACATAGGTCTCGCCATTGTTGGCGACGTAATGCAGGCGCACGGTCTGCGCCTTGATGGTGATGCCGCGCTCCTTCTCGATATCCATGTTATCGAGAACCTGTTCCGACATCTCGCGTGCGGCAAGGCCACCGGTGGACTGGATCAACCGGTCAGCCAGCGTCGACTTGCCGTGGTCGATATGGGCCACGATCGAGAAATTGCGGATATGCGACAGGGGCGTCTTTGAAGGTGTTGTGCTCATGGGCCGCATATAGCAGCGGTATCAACCGCCGCAAAGCGGGAAATGCAGGCTTTGTTCACTATAATTGCCGGATATCGCCCGCAACAGGATCGCCCTCGACCATCGCACCGGCATTCGGCATCTGCGCGCTCTTCATCTCGAAATTCTCCCGCAGATGCGGCGGCACGGTTTCGCGGAATTTCAGCCGCATGGCGACGAAGGCCGCATAGGCGAGCGCCGTGCCCATGGCGGCATAGATGAAGGTCTTCGGCCCGAAGACCGGCGTCAGCAGCGTGATCGACAACGGAATGATCGTGGCGGCGATCGACCAGCACATCAGGAGCGTCGAGGCAAGCGGCACGAAATCGGCGGGTGCGGTACGATCATTGGCATGGGCATTGGCGATCGAATAGACGGTTTCGACGGCACCGGCGAAAACGGCAAAGACCAGCATCAGCAGGATCAGATTGGCGAACGAAACCGACAAGGCCACGACGGCGGCAGCGGCAATCAGCACACAGACGAGGATCAGTACGATGCGCCGGTCGATCCGGTCCGATAGCACGCCCATCGGATACTGGATGAAGATCAGGCCGAACTGCATGACCAGCATCAGAAGGGCGACATCGCCCTGGCTCACCGCATTGGCGGCGGCGTAGATCGGCGTGAAGCCCTGCACGGCCATGGAGAGACCACCGGCGGCGAGAACGCCAACGAAGGCCACGGGCGAATTGCGCCAGACCATCGGCACATCGACGCTGACCTTGGCTGGTGGCGGCGGATTGGGCAGGCGCGTCAGGCCGATGGGCAGGATGGCCATGGTGGTGAAGAAAATCGTGAGCAGCGGCGCCAGATTGCCGTCTGCCGGGATCTGGCCGAACAGCCAGGCGCCAAGACCGATGGCGATGACATAGACCATGTAGAACACCGACATGGCCTTGCCGCGCCAGCTGTTGGCACTGGCATGGTTGAGCCAGCTCAGCGAGATGATGAAATTGATATTGCCCGCCGCACCATAGACGCCGCGCGCAAAGACCCAAAGCAGCGGATGAAAGCCGAGCGCGATCAGGAACGCCGAGAGCAGCACCAGCGCCATCGAGCAGGAAAACGCCCGCGCATGGCCTACCCTGCGGATCACCGGCCCGGCAACGACGCAGCCGGCCAGACCGCCGAAGGCGAGCGCGGTGACTGCGGCACCGGCAACCCAGGGCGGGCTGTCGCCTTTTGCCAGAAGAAACGGCACATAGGCGAACATCATGCCATTGCCGATCCCGACGCAGGCCATGGAGGCAACGATGCTGGCGATCGACAGCACGGATGCGCGCGGCTCTTCCGACCGGATATCGTTACTCACCACCATCTTCGCCCCTCAAGATCATCAAAGCCGCCCGGCTTGTGAAACAATGCTCTAACATATTGATCGCAAGGCCGTTTCGTCCGCAACCACCCTAGAACCGCAGGATAGCCTGATACCGCGTCCTGTGCTGTCGCCGCAGCGGCATGCAACGGATTTATTGCATCGGCTTCACCTTTTCGTTGACTCCACTATATGAACTTATAATTCTTTTATAATGGAAAATGCATTCGAAGACGATATTGCCGAACGCCTCAAGCGATTGCGGCTGGAACAGGCGATGACGCTTGATCATCTCTCGGCCCGCGCCGGTGTCAGCCGTGCTATGATCTCCCGCATCGAGCGTGGGGAGGCTAGCCCGACCGCACAGCTTCTTGCCCGGCTCTGCAGTGCCCTCGGTACGACATTGTCGCGGTTCTTTGCCGATGGCGAAAAGGCTGGCGATCCGCTCCTGCGCCGAAACGATCAGCGCGTCTGGCGCGATCCGGAAACCGGCTATCTGCGCCGCTCGGTTTCACCCGACGGTACCGGCTCGCCGGTGGATATCGTCGAGGTCGAGTTTCCGCCGGGCGCGCGCGTCGTGTTCGAGCAGCAGCAGTTCGATGCAGCAATGACGCAGCATCTCTGGCTGTTTGAGGGCCGGCTGACCATGACGGCCGGAACAGAGACACATGTGCTGGAGGCCGGCGATTGCCTGTTCATGCGGCTTTGCGAAGCCCACATCTTTCACAATCCTTATCGTGCACCCGCACGCTACGCCATCATTCTCAACCGCAGCAAAGTCTAATCCCGATGTCCGAAATCACGATCCGCACGCTGACCCCTTCTGAAACCACGGCCGCCCTGCCGGCACTTGCCGAAATTCTGTCCGATTGCGTCGAGGGCGGCGCCTCCGTCGGGTTCATGTCGCCCTATACGCCGAAGGATGCGAGCCCCTATTGGCAAGGGGTCGCCCAGGCGGTCAATGAAGGCAACACGGTGCTTATTGCCGCCGAGAGGGACGGCGATATCCTCGGCACGGTCCAGCTTGGTATCGGCATGATGCCGAACCAGCCGCATCGCGCCGATCTGAAGAAATTGCTTGTCCATCGCAAGGCCCGTGGTCTCGGGCTTTCACGCCTTTTGATGGACGCTGCCGAACAGGCGGCCATCCGGCATGGACGGCATGTTCTGGTGCTCGATACGGCAACCGGAAGCCCGGCGGAAAGCATTTACGAAAGGTTCGGCTGGCAGCGCGTCGGCGTCATTCCGCAATATGCCCTGATGCCGGATGGCAGCTATTGCGGCTCGACATTCTTCTACAAATCACTGGCGGCCGATTGACGTGTTAAAAACACAGGAGGCTCCACCTATCCTTGTCACCAAAAATGGCGATACCGCGCTGAAAAAACCTAGCTTTTCCGGCCGGTCCGCCCATTTCGCACCCCTTATCTTCGTGTTAGCTGATTTGAGCCGCAAGGCAGATATTCTTAAGGGGAACCCATGAAAACCATTCTTCAGAGCGCGGGTCTGGCCGCGCTATCCATTGCCATGCTTTTGGGCAGCATTTCCGCCGGTACCGCTGCCGACGTCACGTTCGAGATGAAGAACAGCCATCCGAATGCCGTCGAAGTCGAGCTCTACAGCCAGGACCGCGACCATGTCTGGCCGGGCAACAACCAGGTTTACCTGCTCGATGACGGCGAGACAAAGCAGATCCCGCTCTCCTGCGACCAGGGCGAAAAGATCTGCTACGGCGCCTGGATTTCCGGCGACAAGGAAACCTATTGGGGCACGGGGCCGGACAATGCCGAAACCTGCACCGATTGCTGCTACACCTGCACGGGCGGCAACACGGAAGAGATCGATCTGAGCGAATAGCGGATCCAAAACGCGGGCGCTTCTACGACCGGAGCGCCCGCCTGCCTTCAGGCCGCTCAGCGCGGCATTTTCGCAAAACCCTTGACCAGAATAGGGCCTGTCGGCCGCCCCGTCGGCGAGCCGCCCGCCTGTTCGATGGTGATTTCGTAGAGCTGCGCTTCCTGCGGCTGCGGCAGCACGGGTCCATCCAGCACGGCTTCCTGCGAGCGCGGCAAAAGCCCCAGCGATACCGGGCCCAGTTCCTTGGAGGGCAGCGTCCAGACCTGCATGGTGCGGCCATCAGGCACGGTGAAATCGACAAGCGGCGTCACCCTTGCCGAGGCATTGCCGAAATCCTCGACGATGGCCTGCGGTTCTCCCGCATTATCCAAAAGCACGGCAACCACGCGTGGCTCCGGTTGCGACATCAGGCTCCAGCCAAGACCCACCGCCAGAAGCAACGATGCCGCGAGACCGCCAAAGGCCGTGCGGCGCCAAACCGGGCTGCTATTGTCGTTTGCCGGCGCCGGTGGGGCGAGACCCGCAGCGACATCGCTCGCGGGGTTATCGAGCGTTGCGGCGATACGGCCCCACAGGCCTTCCGGCTCGGACACCGGCTTTGCCAGCAGATCGAGCGCCAGGAAACGGTCGCGGCTTGCGGCGACGGCGGCACGCAGCGCAGCGTCGATTTCGATCTGGGATTCGACATGGGCATGATCGGCCGCGTCCAGGAGACCCAGTACGTATTCGTCGGCCAGTTCATCGATATCCTGCCTGTCCGCGCTCATGCCATGCACTCCCGAAGCGAGGCCAACCCGCGGCGAACCCAGGCCTTGGCGGTGCCAAGCGGCACTTTCAGCCGGCCGGCGATCTCGCCATGGGTATAGCCCGACATATAGACCATCAGGATGCTCCGGCGCTTGGTCTCGTCGAGCCGCGACAGGCATTCGCGCAGCCGGTTCTGGCGATCGAGATCGGCCCAGACATTGGCTGCGTGATCCATATGCTCGGCATCGTGCAGGTCGGCCAGATTGTCCGGCTCGGTGAATTCCAGCCGCTTGCCGTCGCGCACCAGATTGAGCGCCCGGTTGCGGGCGATGGCATAGATCCAGCCCCGCGCCGATCCGCGATCCGGCGCATATTGTCCGGCCTTGGTCCAGATCTGGATGAAGGCTTCCTGCACGACATCTTCGGCCAGCTCGCGGCGGCGCAGGATGCGCTGGGCAACGGCCACGAGCCGGGCACCTTCGAGTTCGAAGATCGTGCGCAGCGCATTGCGGTCGCCCTTCGCGCAACCGGCCAGCGCATCCGCCAGTCTTTCCTGATGCTCCTGCATACTACTCCCACTGTCCCGGGGACCCGTTACCCGGTCTCCCCTAACCAATTCCATCAAAGGCCGTTGTTTGAGTGTCAACATAGCCATTTTACCCGCCAGGGCGACCTGCGGATGCATTTCAGAAAAATAAAATTTCCGCCGGTGCATCCAAACCCGGCCTCCCATGTGTCTACCAGTTGGAAGGCGGCTCGAGATGCATCGCCTCCTGTGACGATTTCAGACAACAAGGAGACTTCAAATGAAGACCATGAAGATCGCATTGATCGCCTCCACGGTTCTGCTTGCCAGCGGCGGCGCCGTCCTTGCCGCACCGGTTCTTGGCCTGACCGGAGACAAGACGCTCGTCCTGTTCGACACGGCCAGCCCCGCTGTTACCAAGACGATGGAAGTTACCGGCGTCGATAGTCTCGTCGGTATCGATTTTCGCCCGTCCAACAAGACCGTGGTCGGTGTGACGCCGGACAGCCGGATCGTCACCATCGATCTTGAAACGGGCGCGGCAACAGATCTTGCCAAGATGAACACGCCCCTGCCGATCGACGATGCGGCTGTCGTGGTGGATTTCAACCCGATGGCTGACCGGCTGCGCTTCATGACCGGCACGACCAATCACCGCGTTCACCCCGATACCGGCGAAGTCACCGTCGATGGCAAGCTCGCCTACGAGGACGGTGACATGCACAAGGGCGAAACACCCAATATCGTCGCTGCCGCCTATATCAACTCCCACGGCAAGCCGGAAAAGACCGGAATGTTCAATATCGATGCGACGATCGGCGCCTTGATCAAGCAGACCAAGCCGAATGACGGCACGCTGGCGGCCATCGGCAAGCTCGGCATCGAGGGCGCGGCACCGGACTTCGCGTTCGATATCCAGACCACGGAAGACGGCACCAACACGGCCTGGCTTGCCAATGGTACCAAGCTCTACACCGTCAACCTGGAAACGGGCGCTGCCACCGCAGCGGGCGACATCACCGGCGCCAGCGGCGCGATCCGCGACATCGCCGTTCTACCGGCCATGTGATACCGACGCTCGCCTGCACACCGGGCAGGACGGCACCTTTGCCGCCCTGCCCGCTTGCGAAAAAGACGCGGTGATGCGGTGCTGACCAGCGGCATGAAATAGAAAGTTGATTTCTCAAAAGGCTTGCTCTTCATCTTCCTGCCGCAATCGGTAGTATGAAGCAGAGTAGATCTATTGGGGACCTGTGATTCCATGCTGAAGAAAATCGCCGTACTGGCCATCGCCGCAATCTATCTTTCCGGCTGCACCACGACCGACCCGTATACGGGCGAACAGAAGATGTCGAACACCGCCGGCGGCGCGCTGATCGGCGCGGGCCTGGGTGCTGCAACCGGCCTTCTGGTCGGCGGCAGCGCGGCCGGACGCCGCGATGCGGCACTGGTGGGTGCCGGTATCGGCGCGCTCGGCGGCGGCTTGATCGGCAACTATATGGACAGCCAGGAATCCGAACTGCGCGCCCAGCTGCAGAATACCGGCGTCTCCGTGACGCGCGTCGGCGACCGCATCGTTCTCAACATGCCGGAGAACATCACCTTTGCCACCGATCAGGACCAGATGAGCCCGAGAGCCTATCCGACGCTGAATTCGGTTGCGATCGTGCTGCGCAAGTTCAACAAGACCTTGATCGACGTCGATGGCCACACCGACTCGACCGGCAGCGCCAGCCACAACCAGGATCTTTCCGAACGCCGCGCCATCTCGGTTGCCAACTATCTCGGCGCACAGGGCGTCGATCAGCGCCGCATGTCGGCCGTCGGCTACGGCCCGGATCGTCCGGTCGCCTCGAATGCAAGCCCGGCCGGACGCGCGCAGAACCGCCGCGTCGAAATCTCGATCGCGCCGATCAAGCAGGGCTGATCACAGACACCTGATGCGTTTAAAAAAGCCGGCCCCTGCGAAGGGACCGGCTTTTTTACGCTGGAACGTTGCCTTGAGGCCGCGCTCTGCCTGAAATGAGGCCCGATTGCGCTGAAGCAAACCCCCTGCACCATTGACGCGAGGAGCCTTGCAAACTTAAAGTCGTCCCTTGCGAATGTGAGCAGATCAAATGCGCGTCAACGCGGGACATCTCTCTGAAGCCCTGGATAAGGTTCAGGCGGCAATTTTCGAACCGTCGCTATGGCTGACGGGTATTGAAGCTATCAGCCGGGCAAGCGGCGCTTTGGGCGCCAATATCATGGAGCCATCCGGACGGGGCACATTCGGCGCGGCCCTCTGCACAGAAAAGCTCGATCCGCTTCTGGAAGGCTATCTGCGCGAAGACTGGGGATCGCGGGATTTTCGGGCGAATTTTATCCAGCCGATCCATCGCGACGGCGTGGTATTTGAAGCCGACATGGTCTCGAAAGATCAATTCGACCATCACGAATACTATCAGTTCATGCGCAAATACGGCATTGGCGATTGCGTTCTGATGGACATTTCCGCCGGCAAGAATGCGCTCTATTTCGTCCTCCAGAATCGATTGGCCGATGAGTGTCCGCAGGCCGGAGACATGCCGCATTTTCATGCCATCCGGACACGGTTGCAGAGCGCCGTTCAGCTCGCCCAGCATATCGATGCCAGCCGGGTCATGGGCATGGCGGCGGCTTTCCAGACGTCGAATATCGGCTGCATCTTCTTTGACCGCAAAGGCCTTGTCACGATAACCAACCCGAAGGCCGAGGCGCTGTTTTCGAACGATTTCCGCATTTCCAGGGGCGAGGTCCGCACCGGCTCCGCGACCGAGACGGCGCGTTTCCAGCGGGAACTGAAGCTCGCGCTACAGGCGCCCGGGCCGGGTGCAGAGCTTCTCTCTGCCGTCCGACTTTCGCGGCCAGGCAGACGGCCACTCATCGTCCGCTTTGAACGGTTTGGCACGCAGCTCGCCGATATCTTCACGCATTCCTGCGCCATGGCCCTGATCGAGGATCCGGACGACGAGATCCGGCAAAATCCGGACACGCTGATGGCTTTGTTCGATCTGACGCCGGCTGAAACGAGGATATCGCTGCTCGTTGCCAGCGGCATGAATGCCGTCGATATCGCCAGGCAGAACGGCATCGGCTATGAGACGGTCAGAAGCCATATCCGGTCGATATTCCACAAAACCGGCACCGGCCGGCAATCGGAACTCAGCGCCCTTTTCGGAAAAATCCGTCTTTAGAGCGCTGGCGGATAGGCATGTTCCGCGCCGTCGAAATCCGACACGGTGTAGCAGCCGCCGCCATTATCCTCGATGGTCGAGGCGCTGATCACCGTCTTGCCGTGGCCGCCTGGAATATCGAGGATATAGCTCGGCTGGCAGAGACCGGAGATACGGCCGCGCAACGCGGCGACCAGCGCCTGGCCTTCTTCGATTGTCAGGCGGAAATGGCTGGTGCCGGGGGCAAGATCCGGATGGTGCAGATAATAGGGCTTGATGCGGTTTTCGACGAAGGCACGCATCAGGCTTGCCAGAGTGTTGGGGTCGTCATTGACACCCTTGAGCAGAACCGACTGGCTGACCATGACAATGCCGCTATCGACCAGCCGGGCGCAGGCTGAACGCGCAACCTCCGTCAGTTCGCGCGGATGGTTGGCATGCAGCGCCAGATAGGTTGTCTTGCCGCTGGCCTTGAGGGCCGCAATCAGCGCATCATCGACGCGCTCGGGCTCGACCACCGGCACGCGGGTGTGGAAGCGCACGATCTTTACATGCCCGATCGATGCCAGGCGCTCCATGATCGACGCCAGACGGCGCGGCGACAGGACCAGCGGATCGCCGCCGGTGAGGATCACTTCCCAGATGTCCGGATGCGCGGCGATATAGGCAAACGCAGCATCCATCGCCTGCGATGGAAGCGTGCCGAGCCCCTGCGGCCCAACCATTTCGCGGCGGAAGCAGAAGCGGCAATAGACCGGGCAGACATGCACCGCCTTCAAGAGCACGCGGTCTGGATAGCGATGGACAATGCCCTCCACCGGACTATGGGCGGCGTCGCCGATCGGGTCCTCGCGCTCTTCCGGCAGGCGCAGAAGCTCGGCCGCATCGGGAATGAACTGGCGGGCTATCGGATCACTGGGGTCGTTGGGATCGATCAGGGCCGAAATGGCCGGCGTAACGGCCACCGCATAACGCGCGGCCACGTCCTCCAGCCCGGCGCGCCGGGCAGCCGATACCAGGCCGGCCTCTTCCAGATCACCGATCGTCTTTAAGGAGCGAAGCGCTGTCACGTGCGGCCCCCGGTCTCTGCCACCGGTGCCCAAATCACCTGATCGATCCGCGATGCACCGGTCGCCAGCATCACCAGCCGGTCGAAGCCAAGCGCGCTACCGCTGGCTTGCGGCATGATCGCAAGCGCGCTCAGGAAATCCTCGTCCAGCGGATAGGTTTCGCCATAGACACGGTTCTTTTCGGCCATTTCGAAATCAAAGCGGCGGCGCTGCTCGCTGGCATCGGTGAGTTCACCAAAAGCATTGGCCAATTCGACACCGCAGGCATAGAGCTCGAACCGTTCGGCGACACGGGGATCGTGCGGTGTTGGACGCGCCAGTGCCGCCTCGGCAACCGGATATTCATAAAGGATCGTTGCGCGGCCAAAGCCAAGATTGGGCTCGACCTTTTCAACGATCACCCGGCTGAACAAATCCGCCCAGGTATCGTCATCCGCAACCCGCATCCCGGCAGCGAGAACCGTTGCAGCAAGGCTTTCCCGGTCGGTTTCGCCGTTCCGGTCGATGGAGGAAAGGAGATCGACGCCTGCGAACCGCGCGAAGGCTTCGGCCACGGTGATACGCTCGGGCTCGGCAAAGGGATCGGCCTGCGCGCCGCGATAGCTCATCAGCTCTGTCCCCACCGTTTCGGCGGCCAGGCGCAGGATATCGGCGCAGTCGCGCATCAAGGCCTGATAGGTTTCACCGGCGCGGTACCATTCGAGCATGGTGAATTCCGGATGGTGCAGGGGGCCGCGCTCGCGATTGCGATAGACATGGGCGAAACAGGCGATGCGCTGTTCGCCGGCCGAGAGCAGTTTCTTGCAGGCAAATTCCGGCGAGGTGTGAAGATAGAGCGGCGCCGTGCTGCCGTCATGATGGATAGCCTGCGTTGCAAAGGCATGCAGATGCGCCTCGTTGCCCGGCGATACCTGCAGCGTTGCGGTATCGACCTCGACAAAATCATCAGCGGCGAAGAAGCCCCGCAAGGCTGCCTGAATCCGGTTGCGGCCGATCAGAAAAGGCCGGCGGTCGGCATGGACATCGGGGGTCCACCAGGGGGAAGCAGCAGGCATCTCGGTCCCATATGCGGTTCTCAGGCATTGCCTGTCGTAAATTCGCGTTTCTTCGAGCCGGATCTGCCGTCACACTGGCAATTTGCCCAAATATAGGGTAGGTGCGGCCCGAAAACGCATTCTGGCGTCTTTGACGCGCATATTTCGTGCGCTCCTCTACGACGCATCAAGCTCAGTTACAAGGAAGACTTATGGTCAAGGTAATCGCCTCTTCGGTCCGCAAGGGCAACGTTCTCGAAGTGGACGGCAAGCTTTACGCCGTTCTCACCGCCCAGAACTTCCACCCCGGCAAGGGCACGCCCGTCACCCAGGTTGACATGCGCCGCATTTCCGATGGCGTGAAGGTTTCCGAACGTTGGCGGACCACCGAACAGGTCGAGCGCGCCTTTGTCGAAGATAGCGAGCATACGTTCCTCTACGAAGATGGCGAAGGCTATCACTTCATGAACCCGCAGACCTACGACCAGGTTGCCGTTTCGCCCGACGTTATCGGCGACGACAAGGCCTACCTGCAGGAAGGCATGATTGTTCAGCTGAAGATGTTTGAAGGTCTGGCGCTCGCCATGGAACTGCCGACCCGCATGACGCTCGAAATCGTCGAGACCGAGCCGGTCGTCAAGGGCCAGACGGCGTCGTCTTCCTACAAGCCGGCGATCCTGTCGAATGGCGTGCGCACGATGGTTCCGCCGCATATCGGCGTTGGCACTCGCGTCGTCATCCTGACGGAAGACGCATCCTATGTGGAACGCGCCAAGGACTGATCCAGGCCATCCTGGAACGCAAACGGGCGCGGATTTCAAAGCCGCGCCCGTTTGCGTTTGGTCAAGATTTTTAGTGCTTCAGTTCGGGATAGGCGTCGGTCACATCTTCACCGTCGCCATGCGTATCGTCATAGCCTTCCAGCGTCACCGACACGCTGTCACCGACGTCCAGCCCGCCTTCGCGGCGCACGGCGATGCGAGAGCCATTGTCGCGAACCAGTGTCGCCTCGCCGTTGAAACCCTGTTTCAAAAGCCAATCGCGCGGCGCATTGAGACGAATGCGAACCTGACGGCTGTCGTCATCCTCGCGTGCTTCCACAAGCTCATAGGAAACCGGCTGCGAATTGCCGTTGATTTCCAGCTGGCCTTGGCCACTGCCTTCGGCTGCGAATGTCAGCATGATCGTCTCCTTGTTAGAATGCGCCGGTTTCAGTTTTTACCGTCGTACGGCACGGCCCACCGCAATGAGAATGCATGCGCCGATAAAGCCGATGACCAGATAGGCGAGCCAACCGGTGAAACCCATGCCGGCAAAGGCGAGGATTGCATTGAGGACGACGGCGCCGATAATGCCCAAGATGATATTCATGAACAAACCCATATTGGATTTCATGAATTGTTCTGCCAGCCAGCCGGCAAAGCCACCGATGATGATTGCTGCGATCCAACCTACGCCGTTTACGTCCATGGTATTTTTCCCTCGTTTAACACACAGTTTCTGCTGCAACCTGTAACGGGCTGGCGGGCAATATGTTCCAAGGGCTCCATAAGCATGATCAAATACCCTTATATTAACCGCCACAAATATGAATTTGCCGCAACCGCCGGCGTTCGGTAGAGCCAGTCAGGGGCGTGAGCGGCATTGCCTGTGGGAGGACGAGCCTTGGATCAGCGGACAAAAACACCAGTCCATGGCAGCGAAGGTGTCATTGCACCTGTCAACACGCTGCCCGCTGGCGGCACCGCAGCAGCACTCACCGGCGGCCTGATGTGTCTTTTGTCGATGTCGAGCGTCCAGTTCGGCTCGGCACTGTCGGCACCGTCGATCGCCGCCTATGGGCCGTTCGGCACCACCTGGTTGCGCCTGGCCTGGGCTGCGGTTTTGCTGGCCTTGATCGTTCGCCCGCCGGTCCTTCGTTATTCGCGGGCGCAGTGGCAGATGGCGGGAATGCTGGGCGCCTGCATGGCCGGTATGACGCTGTGCTTTTTCACCGCCATCGAACGTATTCCGCTCGGTCTCGCCGTTGCCATCGATTTCCTTGGTCCGCTCGCGGTTGCCACTTTTGCCTTCGGGCTTGGCTGGCGGCTTGTCTGGCCGCTGATCGCCGGGGCCGGCGTGCTGCTTCTGGCGCATGATGGAAATGGCTGGATCGGCGATACGACCGGCATACTCTTCGCCTTTGGGGCTGCCACCGGCTGGGGGCTTTACATCATCCTGATGAAGAAGGCCGGAGACGCGTTTGAAGGCCTGCAGGGGCTCTCCATGTCGCTGATCGTTGCAGCCATCGTCGCCACGCCGTTCGGGCTCATCGACCTGCCACGCATGACGACGGAAGGTGTCATCACCATCGCCGGGCTTGCGCTTCTCGTGCCGCTGATCCCCTATGCGCTTGAAATGATCGCGCTGCGCCGGATGAGCACCTCATCCTTCGGCATCCTGATGAGCCTTGAACCGGCGCTCGGCGCGCTTGCGGGATTTCTGGTGCTCAGCCAGCCGATGACCGCTTTGCAGATCGGCGGCACCGTTCTCGTCGTTGCCGCCAGCGCCGGAGCCACCGCCACAGGCCGCTGACAGGCCAGAATTAATGGCGCGCTTTTTACAAGCCGGGTGATAGAGTGCTGCTTTGCAAGCGTCGCTTTTTCCATCGAGGTGTGCATGTTTCCACTATCGCATATGATGAAAGCATTCATTCGCAAGGGCCAGCTGACCGTTATCGACGCCGATGGCAAACCACATGTTTTCAAGGGGGAGCCGGGCCCGGACGTGACGATGCGGCTGACCGATCGCAAGCTCTACCGCAGCCTCGTCTTCAATTCCGAACTGGCCGCCGGCGAGGCCTATATGGACGGCACGCTGCGCTTCGAAGACGGTTCGACTCTGCGCGATTTCCTGACGCTGTTTTCGATCAACCGGCTGTCGCTCGGCTCCTATCCTATCCAGAAGGCTTTGTGCGCCATCAAGATGCGCTTCCGCAAGCGCCAGCAATCCAACGTCAAGGGCGAGGCCCAGCGCAACGTCGCCCATCACTACGATCTCGGCAACGAATTCTACAAGCTCTTCCTCGACGAGCACATGCTCTATTCCTGCGCCTATTTCCGCGAGCCGGACGAGACGCTGGAACAGGCGCAGCGCAACAAGCTGCGGCTGCTGGCCGCAAAACTCTGCCTGCGGCCCGGCATGAAGGTGCTGGATATCGGCTGCGGCTGGGGGGATCTGGCGCTCTATCTCGCCCAGCTCGAAAATGTCGAGGTGCTGGGTGTCACGCTCTCCAGGGAACAGCAGGCGCTGGCGACGCAGCGCGCCAAGGATGCGGGCCTTGAAGGCCGTGTCCGTTTCGAGCTGCGCGATTACCGCGAGGTCAATGAGACCTTCGACCGCATCGTCTCAGTCGGCATGTTCGAGCATGTCGGCGTCAGCCATTACGACGAATATTTCAAGAAGCTGAATGCACTGATGCCCGACGATGGCATCGCGGTGCTGCATTCCATCGGCCATATGAGCCCGCCCGGCATGGCCAGCGCCTGGCTGCGCAAATATATCTTCCCCGGCGCCTATTCGCCCGCTCTGTCCGAAGTGTTCGAAGTGGTGGAGCGCAACAGCCTGTGGGTCAGCGATCTGGAATTCCTGCGCGTTCACTATGCAACAACGCTCAAGCACTGGGTCGAGCGCTTCGACAAGAACCGCGACAAGGTGGTTGAACTCTATGACGAGCGCTTTGCCCGCATGTGGGAATTCTATCTGGTGAGCTGCGAAATGATGTTCCGCACCGGCAGCCAGCTGGTTTTTCACATGCAGCTGTCGCGGAGCCGCGATGCCGCACCGATCGTACGCGATTACATTACCGACCGGCAAAAGGCCTATATCGTGCGCGAGCAGACGCTGAACATCACTCTCTAAGCGGCTGGCCGCCGTGCCATTCTTATCCTTCTGTTCCCAGGGGAATTTTATCCTGCAGCCTAACTCGGCGCCGGGACTTGACCTTCACATGACGCAGCCCTAAATTTAGAATTATTCTAAACTAGGTTGTTTACATCATGTTTTCCCGCCTGCTGCCGCGCTCCAAGCGCACATTGTCCTCGCTGTCCGAACAGGAGGTTCTGGCCCTCGCCATTTCCTCTGAAGAGGACGATGCCCGCATCTACTTTGCCTATGCCGATGCGCTGAGGGACAAATATCCGGATTCCGCCAAGGTTTTCGATGATATGGGCGAGGTGGAAAACACCCACAAGACCATGCTGATCGACATGCATCGCCGCCGTTTCGGGGAGCGGATTCCGCTGATCCGGCGCGAGCATGTCAGCGGCTTTCTCACCCGCAAACCCGACTGGCTGCGCCACAACCAATCGCTTGATGCCATGCGCGGCGAGGCCGAAGCGATGGAAACGCAGGCCTATAATTTCTATGTCGAGGCGGCGAAGAACACGTCCGACGCGGCAACCCGGCAATTGCTGGGAGACCTCGCTCTTGCCGAACAGGGCCATGAAGACATTGCCCGCATGCTGACGGACAAGCATGTGCCGGAGAGCGCGCGCAAGACCGAGGATGAAACCGCCCATCGCCAGTTCCTGTTGACCTATGTGCAGCCGGGTCTTGCCGGGCTGATGGACGGCTCGGTCTCCACGCTCGCGCCGATCTTTGCCGCCGCCTTTGCCACGCAGGACACTTGGCAGACGTTCCTGGTCGGCCTGTCCGCCTCGGTCGGTGCGGGCATATCCATGGGCTTTACCGAAGCCGCCCATGACGACGGCAAGCTCTCGGGCCGGGGTTCGCCGCTCAAGCGCGGCCTTGCCTGTGGCATCATGACGACGCTCGGCGGCCTTGGCCATGCCCTGCCCTATCTCATCCCGCATTTCTGGACGGCGACCATCACCGCCGCCGTCATCGTCTTCTTCGAACTCTGGGTCATCGCCTTCATCCAGAACAAATATATGGAAACGCCGTTTTTACGCGCGGCATTCCAGGTGGTGCTGGGCGGCGGACTGGTGCTGGCGGCAGGTATCCTGATCGGCAATGCATGAGCGGGCGCTTTGCCATTGAGGATTTTCCTGCTAAAGCCGATCGGGCGTGAGCACCGTCTCATCAATCGAAAAAAGGAGTACGGGTCTGACGCGGCACCGCCCGCCTTGGCCCCGGAATTCTCCCAAATCTGAGGTGAAGCGATGGATGACATCGCCGATCACGGCATTCGCTTCGGGCGAATTGCCGCCATGCTCCCGGTCAAGGACATGGGCAAGGCCCACGACTTCTATGTCAATGTCTTCGGCTTCCGGAAAACCTTCGAAAACGGCAATCCAGTCGGCTTCATGATCCTTGCACGGGATCAGGCCGAACTGCACCTAACCCTGCAGCCGGGTCACAAGGCTGCAGCCTTCAATGTGGCCCATATGATGGTGGGTGATGTCGATGCCCTGCATGCAATTTGCCAAGGCCAGGGGCTACGCATCATCAAAAGCCTGCAGGACAAGGATTACGGCCTTCGGGCCTTCGTCTTTGAGGATCCCGATGGCAACCGGATCGACGTCGGCCAGGTCCTGCCGGTGAAGACAGCCTGATCAAATAAAGAAGGGTGCGGCCGGATCCGGTCGCGCCCTTTTCAAATTCAGAATTTCGTGGCTGTCAGTTTCCGACCGAGCCGACCAGGACTTCCGCACCGTTTTCGATCGTCACCCAGCGGCCCGTGTTGAACGATGCCTGCCGCTTGAGGAAACGGTAGGGTGTCTTGCTCCAAATCTTCACGTCATTGTCGAGATTGTCGAGGATGAAGTCGCCCTGTGCGGTGCGGACGGTGAGAACGGCATGGCCTTCGCCATCCGGCTTGCGCACGACGGTGATCAACAGGTCGGCCGGAGAAAAACCTTTTTCCAGCAGGCGCTTGCGCTTCAAGAGAACATAGTCCTCACAATCGCCGGCACCATCCGGATAGGCCCAGACCTCATCCTTGCCGTAAAGGTCCATGTCGGTCATCGGGGTGACTTCATTGTTCACGGCGAGATTGACCTGGCGGATGACCGACCAGCCGAAATCGGTGACGCGCGGGGCGACCGTCGATTTGGTCTTGATCTCGCATTCCGGACGGTGGGACTGGCAGAACTCGTAATGGCCGATCGGCTGCGAGGTGATGGCGCCCGTCTGCATCGACAGGGCGGTTGCCGACGGCGCCGGGATTGCGGCGCCTGCTGAAACGAAAACTGCCGCGAATGCCACGACCATTTTCCGGATGCCCATCAACTGCGCCATGCAAGTCCCCTGTGGCGCGGTTTTCTTCAAAACCATGTCTGAAGAATCCCCGCGAAGCTTGAAAACCGTGGTCAGCTTTCGCGGAGATACCCCGCCGCGCGCCGCTCTAATCGTTAACAAAGAGTTAACAGCGCGGCCGAAACGAAGTCAATCTGCAGATTTGGGGATCGCCGGATATGGTTAAAATGCCCGGCAACCCCTTTGGTACAAGGGGTGTTGCGGTTTTCAGCCCGCCGCCATAGCGTCCACGGCGGCCAAAATCCGTGCGATATCCTCCGGCCGCGACAGCCGATGATCCCCATCGCGGATGAGCGTCATGACCACATCGTCCGATGGCAGATGCTCCATCAGCTTCAGGGCGTGCGCATAGGGCACATCGGGATCCTGCATGCCCTGCAGGATATGCACCGGGCAGCCGGTTTCGATAATGCCGGTCAGCACCCGGTTCTGCCGCCCGTCCTCAATCAGCCGCGCGGTGAAGATGTTCGGATCCGGGCCATAGGGTGTGGGCTCTTCGAAATAGCCGCGCTCGGACAGCGAGGCGCGTTCGGCATCCGAAAGATTGGGCTCGATGAGGTCGCTGGTAAAATCCGGGGCCGGCGCGATCAGAACGAGACCGGCGACTTTCTCGCCCTGCCCGCGGGCGCGCAACTCGGCAATCAGCCGGAGCGCCACCCAGCACCCCATCGACGAGCCGACCAGAACCATGCGTTCCGGTGCGGCATGATCGATGACGGCCAGACTTTCCTCCAGCCACCTCGAAATCGTGCCGTCGGTAAAGGCACCGCCGGAAGCGCCATGGCCGGAATAATCAAAGCGGATGCAGGCGGAGCCGGCAGCCGCCGCGTGACGCTCAAGCTCCACCGCCTTGGTGCCGGTCATGTCCGAACGATAACCGCCGAGCCAGACCAGGGTGGGCAGGCTGTTTCCGCTTTTTGCCTTGAGGACGCGCATGGCAATGCGGCGCGATTCGGGGCCGTGACCGACCTCGAGCATGTCCGGATCCGTATTCGACAGTGGCAATGACATGCTGTTTTCCTTGTTTTAAAGCGCTTCCCGCCGATTTTCTTTCTAAAACAGATTCTTCGAATGCCTGACAGGTGGTGATTTTCGTGAAGACCTGTGTTATTGACTTTTCCGCAGCAATTTACACATGAAGACCAAGCGGCAGTTGGACGGCATTTTTGCCGGGACAAAGCGCTATTATCCGACATTGCATTCGTAACAGCTCGAGGAGAGTACGACCATTCGCAGACCGTTCAAAACGGACGCCCCAGTCAAAGACGGGCCCCGCTCTAACAAGGAAATCCGGTCCCTCCGGGTTCAGCTCATCGACGCCGAAGGTGTAAACCACGGTAGTGTTCCCACAGATCAGGCGCTCCGCATGGCGGAAGAACTGGGTCTCGACCTCGTCGAGATCTCGCCGAACGCGGAGCCGCCGGTGTGCAAGATCCTTGATCTGGGCAAACTGAAATACGCGACGCAGAAGAAAGCCGCCGAAGCGCGCAAGAAGCAGAAGATCATCGAGATCAAAGAGATCAAGATGCGTCCGAACATTGATACGCATGACTATGACGTCAAGATGCGCGCGATGAACCGCTTCTTCGAAGAGGGCGACAAGGTCAAAGTGACCCTGAAATTCCGCGGCCGCGAAATGGCACACCAGGAACTGGGCATGAAACTGCTCCTCCAGGTGAAGGAAGACACCACGGCGATCGCCAAGGTCGAAGCCGAGCCGAAGCTGGAAGGCCGTCAGATGATGATGGTTCTGGCTCCAAGGTAACCGCCCCTCCAGGGCCGCACCTGATGAAAGCCGCCGCAATGGCGGCTTTTTCATTGACGGCGGGCAACGGGAATTATCCTAAGTCCCATTGCACTTTGCGGGCGCTTCGGTTACAAGCCCCCGTCCGAACGGTCCGGCAGGGCATGCCGTGGCCGTTCTTTACGCTGGAGACGACCTCGTCAGTCGATCTCAAAACCAAGAAGAATGGAGTAGCAAAATGCCCAAGATGAAGACGAAATCCTCGGCCAAGAAGCGGTTCAAGATCACCGCGACCGGCAAGGTGATGGCAGCTGCCGCAGGCAAGCGCCATGGCATGATCAAGCGGTCCAACAAGTTCATTCGCGATGCACGCGGCACGATGGTGCTTGCAGAGCCTGATGGCAAGAAGGTCATCAAGAACTACCTGCCCAACGGTCTCTAAGACGTCTGGCACTTTTGGATTTTTTAAGGAGATCATGACATGGCACGTGTAAAACGCGGCGTAACTTCCCACGCCAAGCATAAGAAGACACTCAAGGCAGCCAAGGGCTTCTACGGCCGCCGCAAGAATACCATCCGCGCGGCCAAGGCTGCCGTGGATCGCTCGAAGGCTTTTGCCTATCGCGACCGCAAGGTCAACAAGCGCAACTTCCGCGCTCTCTGGATCCAGCGCATCAACGCTGCCGTTCGCGAACATGGCCTGACATACGGCCGTTTCATCGACGGTCTGTCGAAGGCTGGCATCGAAGTCGACCGCAAGGTTCTCTCCGACATGGCAATCCATGAGCCTGAAGCATTCGGCGCGCTGATCGGCGCTGCCAAGAAGGCGCTTGAATATCTCAAGGACGCAGGCACCACCAACGAGTTTGAAAGCGCGGTTCGTTAAAACCAGCGCTTCCCAAGCCTTTTGGATATGAATTGGGAAACCCGCGCTGGCACGGCTGGCGCGGGTTTTTCTTTGACCGATCACGGCAATGAACCGGGAAATGAACGATGTCCGATCTGGAAACACTGAAAGACAATCTACTGGCCGAAGTGACCGCTGCCGGTGACGAGGCGGCGATCGAAGCCGTGCGCGTCAACGCACTCGGCAAGAAGGGCTCGATCTCCGAACTCTTGAAGACGCTCGGCACGATGACGCCGGAAGAACGCCAGACGCGCGGTGCTGCGATCAACGCGCTGAAGACCGATATTTTTGCCGCCATCACCGCCCGCAAGTCCGATTTGAAGGACGCCGCGATTGCCGAGCGCCTGGCCCGCGAGACGGTCGATATCTCGCTGCCGGTGCGCTCCTCGCCGGCCGAGCGCGGCCGCATCCACCCGATCAGCCAGATCATCGACGAGATCACCGCGATCTTCGCCGACATGGGGTTCTCGATCGCCGAAGGTCCCGATATCGAGACCGACTATTACAATTTCACCGCGCTGAACTTCCCCGAAGGTCATCCGGCCCGTGAGATGCACGACACGTTCTTCTTCAATCCGGACGCAAACGGCGAGCGCAAGGTCCTGCGCACCCACACATCGCCGGTGCAGATCCGCACGATGGAAGCGCAGAAGCCGCCGATCCGCATCATCATTCCCGGCAAGACCTACCGCCAGGACAGCGACGCGACGCATTCGCCGATGTTCCATCAGGTCGAAGGCCTCGTTGTCGATACCAAGTCAAACGTCGCCAACATGCGCTGGATCCTCGAAGAATTCTGCAAGACCTTCTTCGAGGTCGATGACGTGACGATGCGGTTTCGCCCGTCCTTCTTCCCGTTCACCGAGCCGTCCTTTGAGGTCGATATCCAGTGCGACCGCTCCTCCGGCCCGATCGTCAAGTTCGGCGAGGGCACCGACTGGATGGAAATCCTCGGCTGCGGCATGGTGCATCCGAACGTTCTGCGCGCCGGCGGGCTTGATCCCGATGTCTATCAGGGCTTTGCCTGGGGCATGGGTCTCGACCGTATCGCCATGCTGAAATACGGCATGCCGGACCTAAGAAACTTCTTCGATGCCGACGTCCGCTGGATGAGCCATTACGGTTTCCGCCCGCTCGACATGCCGACGCTGTTTGGCGGGTTGAGCGCTTAGCGACATGCCGACCCTGCTGATTTGGCATGGCTACAAGTTCCGCTTCTATGCTTTGGACATCGGCGAGCCGCCGCACGTTCATATCGTTAAGGACGGAAAGTCCCTGAAGATCTAGCTGAAGAGTTTGGAAGTGGCGCAGAACAAGGGATATACTGACCCGGAAATCGCACGGTTGCTTAAGGTAGCCTTGCAACATCGTGATGAATGGATAGGTGCCTGGAATGACTTCTTTGGCCTTTGAAACCGATGAAATGCGGCCGGTGCGGGCCTGGTGTACGGATGGCGAAGTTCATGTCGCGCTCGCCGACGGCCGTGTCATTGCAACGCCTCTTTGGTGGTATCCCTTCCTTTCGAAGCTCAACGACAGCGAGTTAAATGACATCGAGTTGATGTACGAAGGCATCTGGTGGACTGCGGTCGATGAGGGTATTTCGGTGAAAAGCATGTTTCTTGGTATCAAAGCCCCCGGCGCTATGGCCCCAGAAAAGGCAGCATGAAGCAATGACCCTTCACACAGGCGGATGCCGCTGCGGAGCCATTCGATTCCAGGCCAGCGCAGATCCCTTTTACACCAGCTATTGCCATTGCGGCGATTGCCGGCGGGCAAGTGGTGCGCCGGTTGTCGCCTTTGTCGGTTTCTACAGCGATGACGTCACCTTTACAGGTGAAGACGCATCGACCTATGGCGAGGCCCCCGTCACGCGCAGTTTTTGCGGCACCTGCGGCGCGCCACTTGCCTATAAGGACGCGCGTCTCGGCGACCAGATCTTCATGATGCTCGGGGCCATGGATGCCCCGGAAAACTATCCGCCGACCGTGCATGGCTACGTGCGCGAGGAACTGCCATTTTTTCATCTCGACGACGGTCTGCCCCGCATAGAGACCAATACCGTGCCGAGACCCGAAGGAGCAACTCAATGAAATTCACACTCTCCTGGCTGAAAGATCATCTGGAAACGGATGCCACCCTCGAACAGATCTGCGCGCGCCTGACGGCGATCGGGCTTGAGGTCGAGGAGGTCGATGACAAGGCCGCGTTCAAGCCTTTCGTGATCGCCAAGGTCGTCTCAGCGGAAAAACATCCGCAGGCTGACAAGCTGAGAGTGCTGATGGTCGATACCGGTGCTGGCGCCCCGATACAGGTCGTCTGCGGCGCTCCGAATGCGCGCGCTGGCCTGATCGGCGCCTTTGCCGCTCCCGGCGCCTATGTTCCCGGCATCGACGTGACACTTGCCGTCGGCACCATCCGTGGCGTCGAGAGCCGTGGCATGATGTGTTCGGAAAAAGAGTTGCAGATGTCGGATAGCCATGACGGCATTATCGACCTGCCGGAAGACGCCCCTGTTGGAACCAGCTTTGCTGCCTATGCCGGGCTTGACGATCCGATGATCGAAATCAACCTGACGCCGAACCGTCCGGACTGCACCTCGATCTACGGTATTGCCCGCGATCTCGCCGCCTCCGGCCTCGGCACGCTGAAAGCGCCTGTTGCACCATCCTTCAAGGTCGACGGCGAGACGCCGGCCAAGGTCCGGCTCGATCTCGGCGCAGACAATCATCTCTGCCCGGGCTTTGCGCTGCGTCTCGTGCGCGGCGTCAAGAACGGCCCGAGCCCGAAATGGATGCAGCAGCGCCTGCTTGCCATCGGCCTTCGCCCGATCAATGCGCTGGTCGATGTCACCAATTACATGACCTTTGACCAGGGCCGGCCGCTGCATGTCTTCGATGCCGCCAAGGTCAAGGGTGATCTCACGGTTCGCCGTGCGGTCGAAGGCGAAAAGGTTCTGGCGCTCGATACGCGCGAATATACGCTTTCGCCGGCTAACGTGGTGATTGCCGATGAAAACGGCATCGAGTCGATCGGCGGCATCATGGGCGGTGAGCATTCCGGCTGTGACGAGAATACCACCGATGTTCTCATCGAGTCCGCGCTCTGGGACCCGATGAACATTGCCAAGAGCGGCCGTGCATTGGGGATCATCACCGATGCGCGCTACCGCTTCGAGCGCGGCGTCGATCCTGAATATATGGTTCCCGGCCTCGAACGCGCCACCCAGCTGGTCCTCGACATCTGCGGTGGCACGGCCGCCAAGACCGATGTTGTCGGCTATGCCGGCTACACGGCCAAGATCGTCGATTTCCCGGTTTCCGAAGTGAAGCGCCTGACGGGTCTTGAGGTCAGCGCGGAAGAGAGCATCGCGATCCTCAAGGGCCTTGGCTTTAGCGTTGCAGGCTCGGGTGAACGCGTCCAGGTCTCCGTGCCCTCCTGGCGTCCGGATGTCGATGGCAAGGCGGATTTGGTCGAAGAAGTCATGCGCATTCATGGCGTCGATAATATCAAGCCCGAGCCGATCGAAAGCCTCGGTGCGGTCAATGGCAAGATCCTGACGACGCTGCAGATCCGCACCCGGCTTGCCAAACGGGCGCTGGCCGCGCGCGGCATGCTCGAAGCCGTCACCTGGTCGTTCATCTCCAAGGCGCAGGCCGAGCTGTTCGGCGGCGGTGCCGCAAGCCTCTCGCTGGCCAACCCGATTGCAGCCGATATGTCCGACATGCGGCCGTCGTTGCTGCCGGGCCTCTTGACCGCTGCCCAGCGCAATGCCGACAAGGGCTTTGGCGATGTGGCGATCTTCGAGGTCTCCGGCATCTATGAGAACGACACGCCAGCCGGACAACGGCGGGTTGCCGGCGGTATCCGCCGTGGCACGGCCGCGCTTTCGGGCGCTGGCCGCTCCTGGTCGAATGCCTTTAAGGGCGGCGGCAAGCCGGTTGATGTTTTCGACGCCAAGGCCGATGCCATCGCGGTTCTGGAAGCCTGCGGCGTGCCGATGGGCAATGTCCAGTTCGAGGCCGGCGGCCCGTCCTGGTATCATCCCGGCCGCTCCGGCACGATCAAGCTCGGCCCAAAGATCGTTCTCGGTCATTTCGGCGAGTTCCATCCGAAGGTTCTGGAAGCGCTCGACGTTTCCGGCGCGCTGTGCGGCTTCGAAGTCTATGTGGACGCGATGCCCGAACCGAAGAAGAAGGCCACCCGCACCAAACCGGCGCTGGAGCTTTCGCCCTTCCAGGCCGTCAAGCGCGATTTCGCTTTCGTGGTGAACAAGTCGGTCGAAGCGGGCGCGATCCTGAAGGCTGCATCGAGCGCCGACCGCAAGCTCGTCACCGGCGTCAACGTCTTCGATATTTTCGAAGGCGCATCGGTCGGCGAAGGCAAGAAATCCGTCGCCATCGAAGTCGTCATCCAGCCGGCCGAGCGCACGCTGACCGACGAGGATTTTGACGCTCTGACGGCCAAGATCATTGCCAATGTGACGAAGAACACCGGCGGTGTTCTGCGGGCTTGAGTATCAACATATTGATAGGGGCGGGTTTTGCCCCTATCAAATTCCAGTCACGGTGAGCTACCGTGTTTGTAGCGATGAATTCAAGGACAAGTCGGGTTGTTCTACAGGCTGACACGAAACAGAGAAACACATAATGGGGGTTGAGGAAGCCACCCCAAGTGTATCGCGCGGTCTTTTTAGAGTTGGGACCTTCCTCGCGTTTGTCGCTTTCGTATCGTATTTTCTATGGGACATGTACAGCGAGAGCGCTGCACTCAGGCGTCTGGCGGATACGGCTAAAAACTTTCCCTATACAGAAAGGTGCGACGCCGATGGCAACTGGATTGCCACCGGACCACCTAACTGCGTTGATCTCAATGGGTATCTTTTCGTCTACGGTCCTGTCAGCAGGGCTTTTCGTAGGGCGTGTTCCGGGAAAGCAGCAACGACGCTTTTATTCGAAAAAAACAAGGTGGCTAGAACCGAAATCATTAGCGTTCAAAGGTCGTTGCAATTTAAAGCACGAACCGGTGTGAATCCGCCATGTTGATCGCCTAAGAAGACGATAGCCGTTCCGAAGGGCGGCTTTTACGCAAAATGCAACGAGACGCTTGGCACCTCTTTGCCACCACCAAAAACCGACTTGCCGCGCGCAATCGTCCGATGTAAATAACATCCATCGCGAAAAGCGACCGCCTCCCTTGAGCCGCCCATTGGCGGAGTAAACAGGTGGACGAATTGTCGTCCAGGTGGTCAAGCACACGCCATCCCTGCGCATTTCGGCGGGATCGGCCAGCGTTTCCTTGAAACCACATGCCTGACCTCCGTCAGGCCCTATCGCAAGTCATCGGCGTCTTTTTGCGCCCGCATGCCTGCGTCGATCGGATCGCGCCATGAACAGGCCTCTCTTTGTCATTTTTACCGCCATTGTGCTGGATGCCATCGGCATCGGGCTCATCTTTCCCATTCTGCCCACGCTCCTGCAGGACGTGACCCATACCCAGAATGTCGCGCCTTATATCGGCACGATGACGGCGCTTTATGCCGTCATGCAGTTCATCTTTGCACCGGTTCTCGGTGCGCTCAGCGACCGGCTGGGCCGCCGGCCCGTGCTCCTGATTTCGCTTGGCGGCGCCGCCGTCAACTATCTCTTCCTTGCCTTTGCTTCCCATCTCTGGATGCTCTTCATCGGCCGCGCCATTGCCGGCCTGACGAGCGCCAATATTGCCGTGGCGATGGCCTATATCACCGACATCTCCCGCGAAGACCAACGCGCCCGCCGCTTTGGCCTGTTCAATGCCATGTTCGGCATCGGCTTCATCATCGGCCCCGTCCTTGGTGGGGTGCTCGGGGATCATTGGCTGCGGCTGCCCTTCATTGCAGCCGCATTGTTGAACGGCTGCAATCTTCTGCTGGCATTTTTCGTGCTGCCGGAATCGCGTACATCCTCCAGAGAGAAAATTAATCTCAGTGCGCTCAATCCGCTGCGGCCGCTGCGTTGGGTGTTTTCGATGAAGAGCGTGCTGCCGGTCATCCTTATTTTTTTCATCTTCAGCGCCACCGGCGAGGCCTATGGCACCTGCTGGGCGCTCTGGGGAAGCGATATATTTCACTGGAACGGCTTGTGGATCGGCCTTTCGCTCGGCGCCTTCGGTGTCTGCCAGACGCTTTCGCAGGCATTCCTTCCCGGCCCCGCCGTGAAGCTGCTCGGCGAACGGGCGGCTATTCTGACCGGTGTCGCCGGGACCTGTATCGCGCTCATCGTCATGGCGTTTGCGACGCAGAGCTGGATGATCTTCGCGATCATGCCCATCTTCGCGCTGGGCGGCATCGGCGTGCCGGCGCTGCAGTCTCTTGCCACCCGTCAGGTGGACGAGAGCAGCCAGGGTCAATTTCAGGGCGTGCTGGCATCGGTCGTCAGCCTTGCCTCGATCGTTGCGCCGCTGGCTTTTTCAAGCTTCTATTTCGTCTTCAGGCAGGAATGGCCCGGCGCGATCTGGCTATCGGTCGTCGCCATCTACGCGCTCGGCGTGCCACTGGTGCTTGGCCTGCGGTTGAAGACGCCGGTGGTGGCGTAGGCGGCCTCCACTCACAATCCTACCGGTGCAGATGATAGAGCTTATTGACGATCACCCAGCGGCCGTCGATCTTCAGGAGCGACAGGTAATCGGTGAACCGCATGCCGGCGAATTCGTCGGTGACCTTGACGAAGGCGGCGTCGCCTTCGATATCGGTGATCTCGATATCCATCAGCGGCTGGGTTCCGGGAGGGGCCGGCGGTTCGGCCAAAATGGCGGCGATGAAATCGTCACGGGACATCCATTCGACGGCACCTTCGTAATGACCGATGATCTTGGCATCCGGATGGAAAGCCTTGCGCAGCGCCGCTTCGTTGCAAAACGCCATGCCATCGACATAGAGGTGAACGACCGCGCCTATTGCCTGCTCGTCGGACATGTTTCTCTCCCTTGCTGACCATACAATCCTATCACGATGGCGCGGTCGAATGAAGGCAATCCGGCGCGCCGGAAACGGGTGGTTTGCCGGTTCGCTCCGGCATAGTCTCTGCTAAAACCGAGGAGCAACGGATGAAAAAGCCGGGATCGATGAAAGCACTGGAGGATCTGGGACGGGCGCGGCTGTCTGAGAATTTCTTCCTGCGCGACTTCCTGCATTCGGAAATCGCCGATTTCCACGGCATGCCGAATATTCCCGACGATCCGGATCTGGCGATCGCCGCTGGAACAAAACTCTGCGAGGAGCTGCTGGAACCGCTGCAGCGGACATTCGGGCGGCTGCATATCCGCTCCGGCTACCGGTCTCGTTCGGTCAACGCATTCGGCAACCGAAACAAGCTCAACTGCTCGACCAATGCCGCGACGGCTGCCGACCATATCTGGGATATGCGCGATGCCGATGGCTGCATGGGGGCGACGGCCTGCATCGTCGTACCCTCGGTCTGGGACCGGCGCGCGGAAATTGATGGCTGGCAGCCGCTCGCCTGGTGGATCCATGACCACCTGCCCTACGCCTCGCTCTGCTTCTTCCCGAAACTGTGGGCCTTCAACATTCAGTGGCATGAACGCCCCGTCCGGCGCATCCGCAGCTATGTCACGCCGGCCGGGCTTCTGACCAAGGCGGGCATGGACAACCATTCCGGCGATCATTCCGCATTCTACGCGGGCTTCCCGAAGCTCAAAGCTTAAAAGCTCATCCGGTAGCGCACATGGCCATCAGCCTCGACATACTGATCATAGAGTTTGCGCGCCGTCTCGTTGCCCTCGTCGGTATGCCAATACAGACGCGCCCAGCCGTTGGATCTCGCCTTGGTGACGAGGTCATCGAGCAGTGCTTTGCCGATTCCTTGTCCGCGTGCCGCTTCATCCAGGAACAGATCCTCCAGATAGCAGACCGGCTCCTTCACCCAGGTCGCCTCATGCACGAGGCAGATGGCGAAGCCGACCACCTGGCCATCCAGGACCGCCACCCGCATGAACAAAGGCGTTGCCGGATCGATGATCCGCGCCCAGGTGGTGGACGTCACGTCCTGCGACACGGCAACCCGGTAGAAGGCGACATAGCCTGCCCAGAGCCTGCGCCAATCGGCTTCGTCACCTGGTGCTGCGTCGCGTATTTCTATCGCCATTGTCCGCCCCCTCCCGTTGCGTTTATTCGCTGGCTTCGTTGAGCAGCCGGATGGCTTCGTCCGAAAGAGTGATGGAGGCTGATTTCACCAGGCTTTCCAGCTGTTTCAGGCTGGTGGCGCTGGCGATGGGCGCGGTCACGCCCTTGCGCGCCATGATCCAGGCGAGGGCAATTTCCGCCTGCGTATTGCCGGTATCGGCGGCCACTTCGTCGAGTGCGCCCAAGATGCGCATGCCGCGTCCGTCGAGATATTTACCGACGCCACTGCCGCGCTCCGAGCCCTCCAGATCCTTGTGCGAGCGGTATTTGCCCGACAGGAAGCCACGCGCCAGGCCGAAATAGCTGATGACGCCGATCTCCTCGGCGATGCAGAGATTGCGCAGCGGCCCGTCGAAGGAAGCCCGGTCATAGAGATTGTATTCCGGCTGCAGCACATCGTAGCGCGGCAGGTTTTGATTGGCCGAAACATCGAGCGCTGCGCGTAACTGCCCGGCATTCAGATTGGAGGCGCCGGCATGGCGGATCTTGCCCTGCTGCAGGAGCTTGTCATAGGCGCCCAGCGTTTCCTCGTACGGTGTCTCGTCATCCGGCCAATGGGAGAGATAGACATCGATATGATCGGTCTGCAGGCGCCGGAGCGAATCCTCGACCGCCTGCGTGATCCACGTGGCTGACAGGCCTTTCTTCCCCGGCCCCAATTCCGATCCGACCTTGGTGATAATGACCGCCTCGTCCCGGGCGCGGCCGGACTGCTTCAGCCATTTGCCGATGATCACTTCAGATTCGCCGCCCGTATTGCCGGGAACCCAAGAGGAATAGACATCGGCTGTGTCAATGGCATTGAAGCCCGCCTCGAAAAAGGTGTCGAGCAACTGGAAGGACGTTTTTTCATCGGCGGTCCAGCCAAAGACATTGCCGCCGAAAACCAGCGGCGCGATCGGCAGGCCGGTGCGGCCAAGGGTTCGCTTTTGCATGAGGTCGCTCCAGATTGTTTGGGGTCATCGCTTGGGAGGCGTGAAGTCTGCACCAAGGACATAGGCGGGGTACAGCGCTTTTACATGCCAGGCGGCGATTTTATTCCCGCGTGGACAGCTTGATAGGCACGTACCTCGCAGATACTGTGCCGCCAAAACGGAGAGGACACACCATGTTGCGTTTCGGTATTCTGTCGACGGCCAAGATCGGCCGCGAACTCGTTGTTCCCGCTATTCAGGACGCTGAAAACTGCGTCGTGACGGCGATTTCCAGCCGCGATCTTTCCAGGGCCCGCGAGATGGCCGACCGCTTCTCGGTGCCGCACGCCTTCGGCTCCTATGAAGAGATGCTCGCATCCGATGTGATCGACGCCGTCTATATTCCGCTGCCGACCTCGCAGCATATCGAATGGACCATCAAGGCCGCCAATGCCGGAAAGCATGTGCTGTGCGAAAAGCCGATGGCGCTCAAGGCATCGGAAATCGACGCCGTGATCGAGGCGCGCGATCGCAACAAGGTTCTGATTTCCGAAGCCTTCATGGTCACCTACAGCCCCGTCTGGCACAAGGTGCGCTCGCTACTTGAGGAAGGCGCGATCGGCACGCTCAAGCATGTGCAGGGCGCCTTCACCTATTACAATCGCGACGCCGGCAATATGCGCAACAAGCCCGAGCTTGGTGGCGGCGGATTACCGGATATCGGCGTCTATCCGACGATCTCCACCCGTTTCGTCACCGGCAAGGAACCGCTGCGGGTGCAGGCGAACACGGATCGCGATCTGGAATTCGGCACCGATATCTTTTCGAGCGTGCGGGCCGATTTCGGCGATTTCGAACTGAGCTTCTATATCTCGACCCAGTTGGCCGCCCGCCAGGTCATGGTGTTCCATGGCGACAAGGGGTTCATCGAGGTAAAATCCCCGTTCAACGCCGACCGTTACGGCGCCGAGGAACTGGAACTCACCAACCAGAACCATTCGCAATCCCAGCTTTTCCGCTTCCAGGATGCGCGCCAGTACAAGCTGGAGGCCGAAGCCTTTTCGCGCGCTGCGAAGGGCGAAAGCCAGGAAATCGTGACGCTGGAAAGCTCTGTCAACAATCAGAAACTGATCGACGCCATCTACCGGGCGAGCGAGAAGGATGGCTGGGAACCGGTCTGATCCGCCTCCAACGGAAACCTGCCGGTGACAGCCCGGCGGGTTTCGTGCACTCCAAGACAGATGTGGAACACCGCCATGCGCAAAGGTCTGTTGAGCAGAAGGCGCAAGGCTGGCTATCTCACACCAGGCGCGGCAAAATAAGCGGATGAGCTCGTTCTTCGAATCCGATTCGCCCTCCAATCTCGCCGAGTATTCGGTCTCCGAACTGTCCGGCTCCATCAAGCGCACGGTCGAGCAGGCCTTTGACCAGGTGCGGGTACGCGGCGAGATTTCCGGCTATCGCGGCCCGCATTCCTCGGGCCACGCCTATTTTGCCCTGAAGGACGACAAGGCGCGCATCGACGCTGTCATCTGGAAGGGCACGATGAGCCGGCTGAAGTTCCGGCCCGAAGAGGGCATGGAGGTGATCGCCACCGGCAAGGTGACGACGTTCCCCGGCTCCTCCAAATACCAGATCGTCATCGAAACGCTGGAACCGGCAGGGGCCGGCGCGCTGATGGCGCTGATCGAGGAGCGCAAGCGCAAGCTCGGCGCCGAAGGATTGTTCGATGCCGCGCGCAAGCGGCCGCTGCCCTACATGCCAAAGGTCATCGGTGTTATTACTTCGCCCACCGGCGCGGTCATCCGCGATATTCTGCACCGCATCTCCGACCGTTTTCCCGTCCATGTCATCGTCTGGCCGGTCCGCGTGCAGGGCGAAGGGTCGGGCAACGAGGTGGCGGCGGCGATCGAGGGTTTCAATGCCTTTGCCAGCGGCGGCCCGATCGCGCGGCCCGACCTTTTGATCGTTGCGCGCGGCGGCGGCAGCCTGGAGGATCTCTGGAGCTTCAACGACGAAGCGGTGGTGCGGGCGGCGGCGAATTCGCAGATACCGCTGATTTCGGCCGTCGGCCACGAGACCGACTGGACGCTGATCGATTATGCCAGCGACCAGCGCGCGCCGACGCCAACGGGCGCTGCGGAAATGGCCGTGCCGGTGAAGGCCGATCTGGAAGCCACCGTTTCGGCGCTGTCGGCCCGCCTGAAATCGGCTGTCGGGCGGCAGATGGACAATCGCCGCCAGAGCGTGCGGGCACTGACACGGGCGCTGCCCTCGCTCGATCAATTGCTGGCTCTACCGCGCCGCCGCTTCGACGAGGCCTCTGCGGGGCTCGGCCGCGGGCTGCAGATGAACACCGCCAACAAAAGACGCAGCTTCGAGCGGACCGCCGCGCATCTGCGACCCGACATGCTCTCGACCCGGATCAGTGAGCGACGCCAGAAACTCGGAGAGCGGATGATCCGCGCCGAGCGCATCATCGAGCGCCTGCTGCAACGCTCCGTCTCGCGGATATCCTCGGCCGATGCCGCCTTGCGCACCCTGCCTGGCCGTTTGCTGAGCCAGATTCACCGGTCGCAGGATCGCCTGAGCGGTCTTTCCGGCCGGGCCGGCAGCGCGCTTCTGGCCGACCTGCGCCGCCGGCGCAGCGCTGTCACGGCACATGACCGCATCCTGCAATCCTTGTCCTACCGCAACGTGCTGAAGCGCGGCTATGCACTGGTGCGCGACGAGATGGGAGCGCCGGTGAAGGGTGCTGCCGCCCTGTCTCTCAATCAGACGATCGCCATCGAGTTTGCCGATGGCTCGATCAACGCCGTAACGACCGAGGGCAGCGCACCACCACAGCCGGCAAAGAAACGCGCCGAAAAGCCGCCAGCCGCAGCGCCGCCGAAACAGGGCAGCCTGTTCTAGGATGCATATTCTCCTCGTTCTCGCCCATCCGCTGAGTGACAGCTTTGCCGCAGGCATTGCTGCCACCGCTAAGGCGGCATTGGAGAAGGGCGGCCATAGCGTCGATCTGCTCGATCTCTACAAGGAAGGTTTCGATCCGCGTCTGCTGGAAGACGAACGGCGTGGCTATTTCGACGCGCCCTATGACACCACGGCGGTGGATGGCGTCGTTGCGCGACTGCGCGCTGCCGATGGGCTGATCCTGGTCTTTCCGCAATGGTGGTTCAACTTTCCGGCAATCCTGAAGGGCTTTTTCGACCGGGTGTTTGCGCCGGGCGTTGCCTTCGACCACGAGCAATCCGGCGGCCGCATCCTTCCACGGTTGACGAATATCAAGCTGTTCTGGGCATTCACGACGACGGGATCGCCCTGGTGGATCGTCAAGCTCTACATGGGTAACCCGGTGCGCCGCCTTTTGAAACGCGGGATCGCGGCTTTCTGCGCCAAGGATGTCAAATTCCGGATGATCTCGATGCACGACATGGACCGGGCAACACCGGCGAAACGCGCCGCGCATCTGCAAAGGATCGAAAAGGTCATCGCACGGATCTAAGGGCCTTGTCACATGCCCTCAAGAAGAAACGCTTCCGTAACGGTCTCATCGCTAAAATGGGGGCTGATGCAACCAGGGACGTCCTATGCCGGTGGAATTGACAGCTTCGCAGGCTTTGAACCTCTGGCACAGTGTCTCGCTGCAACAGGTTCGGGTCGATAACCGCGACCTGACGCTCCGGCAGATTTCCATTCTCCTGCACATCTACCTCGTTCCGCCGCCGCATACGGTACGTGGTCTCGCTGGAATTCTCGGCGTGACCAAGCCGGTCATTACCCGCGCGCTGGATACGATGGGCGATCTGGGGCTCGTCACCCGCAGCCGCGACGAGCGCGACAGACGCAATGTGATCATCAAGCGCACGGTCGATGGTGCGCTTTATCTTGAAAAACTTGGCGACCTGATCATTGATCAGGGACGCAAACTGTCTATCTAAGACCCCATGCTTGATCTTCCAGACCGCCGGCTGAACGCCTATCGCACCGACCTAGCCGAAGAACGCCTGCGCGGCGTCGTCGAGGCGACCAATTATGTCAGCGGCAGTGCGGGGATCATCTGCGTGCCCGTCGTCCAGATGCGGGCACGTCCCGAACTGGAATGCGGCACGGATACCGAACTTCTGCTCGGCGAAACCGTGCGCGTCCTTGATACCGGCGCGGGCTGGGCCTGGGTGAAGGCGGATTTCGACGATTATGTCGGCTATACCCCCGATTATGCGGTGTCCCCCGTCGTGCGCAGCCTGACCCATATCGTCACCGCACCGCGCACCTTCATCTATTCCGGTCCGGACCTCAAATTCCCGACCGTGCAGGCGCTGTCCATGGGCAACCGTATCGCCGTGATCGACGAGCGCGAAACGCGTGGCACGCGCTATTTCCTCATGGAAGGCGGACAGGCGGTGATTGCCAATCACTGCGCCGAAGTTGGCCAGCCGCTTTCCGGCGACTATGTCGCCATTGCCGAGCGGTTTCTCGAAACCCCCTATCTTTGGGGCGGGCGCTCGGGCTTCGGCATCGACTGCTCAGGCCTCGTGCAGCTCTCGATGATGATGACCGGCCGCAGCGTGCCGCGCGATACCGATATGCAGGCGAGCGGGCTCGGCACGCAGATCGACCGCAGCGAACTGAACCGCGGCGACCTGGTGTTCTGGAAGGGACATGTGGCGATCATGGAAGACGAAAAGACGCTGCTGCACGCCAATGGCCACACGATGAGCGTTTCGCACGAGGGGCTGGAGGAATCGATCCAACGGATCGGCTGGCTCTACAACAAACCGACCGGTTTCCGCCGGCCCTGATCAATAGCCGGCTTTGCGATCCACCAGATGTTCCAGCGGCAAACCGTTTTCAAAACGGTCCATCTGCTGTTCGGCATGGACAAACAGCGCCTTGACATCTGAAGACGCTGCCACATGCGGCGTGACATAGACATTGTCCATATCCCAGAACGGGCTGCCGCTGTCCAACGGCTCCTCTTCGAACACATCAAGTGAAGCACCGCCGAGCGCGCCGGATTGCAGCGCCGTGATGATATCGGCGCTCACCTGGCTGCCACCGCGCCCGCCATTGATCAGGACCGGGGCACCGAAGGGGCCGTTGCGGCTGAGCTTTGCAATCAGGTCGGCGTTGAGGAGGCTTTGCGTCTCCGCCGTCAATGGCAAGAGGCTGACAAGAAAATCGGTCCTGCCCAGAAACGCTTCCAGTTCGCCACCGGAGAATGTCTCGACACCATCGATCGTCTTTTTCGAGCGCGACCAGCCGATCGTCCGGAAGCCCATCACACTGAGCTTGCGGATGGCATCCTGGCCGAGAACGCCGAGCCCCATGACGCCGACGGTCACATCGGCCGCTTCCGGCTGGCTCAGGTCTTCCCAGACATGCGCCTTTGCCCGCGCCTCATAGGCACGGTGCTGGCGCAAGTGCATGAGACAGTTCATGACCACCCATTCGCTCATCCGCGTCGTCAGGCTGCGATCGACGAAGCGCACCAGGGGCACATCCGGTAAGTCAGGAAGCGTCAGGACATGATCCACGCCGGCACCTCCTGAAAACACCACTTTCAAATCCGGCGCGCGGGAAAACAGGTCCGGGTCCGATTTCCAGACGACAGCATAATCGATGCCGGAGAGATCACGGCCCTTATGGGCGGAATCGGCGAGATTGATGACCTCCCGTCCGGGAAACGCCCCTTTCAGGCCGTCTTCCACTTCGCGCGGAATGAACTTCAGGTCGATGATGACAGGGCTTTTGGCAGGCATGAAAACAGTCTCTATTGGCGGACGGCGGGCAGATCGACCGCTTCCATATTGAAGGCGGCGGCCATCAGCGCCTTGGTATAATCTTCCTGCGGCGCCGTGAAGATGCGTTCGGACGGTCCCTGCTCGACGACCTTGCCCAGCCGCATGACGATCATGTCATTGGCAAGGGCGCGTACGACTTTCAGGTCATGGCTGATGAAGAGATAGGCGAGCGAATGCTTCGCCTGCAGATCGCGCAGGAGATCGACCACCTGCGCCTGCACGCTCATGTCCAGAGCCGAGGTCGGCTCGTCGAGCATGACGAATTGCGGCTTCAGCACCATGGCGCGGGCGATGGCGATGCGCTGGCGCTGGCCACCCGAGAATTCGTGCGGATAGCGCCAGCGGGTCGAGGCATCGAGGCCGACTTCTTCGAGCGCGCCGGCCACGCGCGCATCGCGCTGCTTTTCCGACAGGCCCGGCTCATGCACTTTGAGACCCTCGGCGATGATATCGCTGACGGCCATGCGCGGGCTGAGAGAGCCGAAGGGATCCTGGAAAACGATCTGCATGCGATTGCGCAACGGGCGCATCTGCGTGAACGAATAGCCGGCTATCTCATTGCCAATGAAGGAAATGCGGCCTTTGGACGAAATGAGCCGCGTCAGCGCCAGTCCAAGCGTCGTCTTGCCGGAACCGGATTCGCCCACGACGCCCAGCGTCTGTCCGGCGCGCAGGGTCAGGTCGATGCCATCGACTGCCTTCACATGATCGACGACCTTGCGCAGGAAGCCTGCCTTGATCGGAAACCACACTTTCATATCTTCCGCCTGCATCACCACCGGCTTCGACGTATCGGAAACCGGCGGCACGCCCTTGGGCTCGGAGGCCAGAAGGTGACGGGTATAGGCGTGCTGCGGATTGGCGAAAATTTCGGCTGTCGGGCCGGTTTCGACGATCTTGCCCTTGGTCATGACGCAGACCCGGTCGGCGATCTTTCTCACAATGCCGAGGTCATGGGTGATGAACAGCATCGACATGCCATGATCGTCCTTGAGCGTCTTCAACAGCTCGAGAATCTGCGCCTGTACGGTCACGTCGAGCGCCGTCGTCGGTTCGTCGGCGATCAGGAGTTCCGGCCGGTTGGCGAGCGCCATGGCGATCATCACCCGCTGGCGCTGGCCGCCGGACAATTCATGCGGATAGGCGGCAAGACGCTTTTCCGGCTCGCGGATACCCACCTGATTGAGCAGTTCGAGCACGCGGGCACGCGCGGCGGCACCGGTGATGCCCTGGTGCAGATCGAGAATTTCGGCAATCTGCCGCTCGATCGAATGCAGCGGATTGAGCGAGGTCATCGGCTCCTGGAAGATCATTGTGATGTCGTTGCCGCGCACCTGGCGCAGTTCCGCATCAGACGCCGTCATCAGGTCCTTGCCGTTGAACAGGATTTCGCCGCTCGGATGGCTCGCAGCCGGATAGGGCAGAAGTTTCAGGATCGAATTGGCCGAGACAGATTTTCCCGAGCCGGATTCGCCCACCAGCGCCACCACTTCGCCACGCTTGATATCAAAGGAAACGCCGTCCACCGCCGTCGATGTCTTGCCGCCCTGGTGAAAGGCGACCGAGAGATTGCGCACGGAAAGGAGTGTGTCTGTCATCAGGTCAGGCTTTTCAGGAGAGAGGTTAGGGTCGCGTCGTCCAGCCGGATGGTTTGGAGCGAGGGGGCGTCGGTCACAATTCCATATCGCGGATGCTGCAGCCTATATTCCCCGTTTATTCCGCGATCTTCGGTCAATATATGCGAGCAGTTTGTGCCAATGGCTGTACTGAGATGAATGGCATCGGGCAATTTCAGGCTTCGATATTGCGATCGCAAGACTGCCGCATAACGAAGTGTCGGTTGTGCAACGGGGACGACTTCGAGCCAGCTGTTGGTCAGGATCAAGCTTTCATATGTATCGATCAAACTGTCGTCATTATCCCGATACGGGACGACCAAAAGCTCGGAAAGTGTAAGCTCGCTCGTAACAAACCTTGTCTGCGAAGACTGACGCGTGGAGAACAGTTGAGCCAAACGATCACTGAGTTCATCCCGACGCTCGAAAGCCACGATAAAGATATTCGTATCGAGATAAATTCTGCTGATATCATGCATCAATCGTCCCACTCATCTCGCAAAACCCGAACGCGGGCCACGGCTTCTTCGGAACTGACCGATGGTCTGTCTTGCGCCTTTATGCGTTTGATAGCAGCAAGCGTATCTTCAATGCTCAAGGGTTGCCGCACGATGGACGGAAGCTTCTGGAACCCAGGAAAACTGCCCGCCTTCTGTGTCTGAGCTTGCTTTGGTTCTTCTTCAATCACGATGCGGACCGTTGCGCCCTTGTCCAGCCCTTCCCGAAGATCAGCAGGAAGTTTCGATGCGGGATAATGTTCAAACATCAGCTTGTTCATGCGCGCCATCCCCATGATACGGTGAAACTCACGATAGCTTGAATGGTGGCAAGTTGCGAGATGTTCACCGGAACGTCTTCCTCGGGTCAAAGGCATCGCGGGCGGCTTCGCCGATGAAGATCAGCAGCGACAGCATCACCGACATCACGACGAAGGCGGTGAGGCCGAGCCAGGGGGCCTGCAGGTTGGACTTGCCCTGACTGATCAGTTCGCCGAGCGAGGCCGAGCCCGGCGGCATGCCGAAGCCGAGGAAATCGAGCGATGTGAGCGTCGTGATCGAGCCGGAAAGAATGAACGGCAGGAAGGTCAGCGTTGCCACCATGGCATTGGGCAGAAGGTGGCGGAACATGATCGTCCGGTTGTTGACGCCGAGTGCGCGGGCGGCGCGCACATATTCGAAATTCCGGGCGCGCAGGAACTCGGCCCGGACGATGCCGACAAAGCCGACCCAGGAGAACAGCAGCATGATGCCGAGCAGGATGAAGAAGCCGGGCGGCAGGATCGCCGCGATGATCAAGAGGATGTAAAGCACGGGCATCGACGACCAGATCTCGATGAAGCGCTGCAAAAGAAGATCGGTCCAGCCGCCGAAATAGCCTTGAACAGCTCCGGCCGTAACGCCAACGACAGCGGAGGCGATGGTCAGGCACAGGCCGAAGAGGACTGAAATGCGGAAGCCGTAGATCATCCGCGCGGCAACGTCACGCGCCTGGTCATCTGTGCCCAGCCAATTGAGATTGCCGAGCGTGCAGCCGGGATCGTTCTCGCCCTGCGGATAGCCGGAGCAGCGCTCGGCCTTGTCCATCAGCCAAAAGGGCCGGGTGGGCGCCGAATGCGGAATATAGGAATTGGCCGTCTGGTAGGAATAGCGGATCGGCGGCCAGATCATCCAGCCGTTTGCCTTGATCTCGTCGGAGATTTCCGGCGCGCCATAGTCGGTGATCGCCAGGAACCCCATGTCGCCGAGGAATTTTTCCTCCGGATATTGCACCAAAGCCGGGACCAGCAATTCACCCTTGTAGGACACCAGCACCGGGCGGTCATTGGCGATGAATTCGGCACCGAGGCTGAGGCCGAACAGGACAAGAAAGATCCAGAACGACCAGAAGCCGCGGCGGTTGGCCTTGAAATTGTCCCAGCGGCGGCGATTGACCGGCGACAGGCGGCCGGTGCGGCCGGTTATAAGCGTTGGATCGGAAGAGACGATATCGGCAGCCATCACACATCCCTCCTGTCGAAATCGATGCGCGGATCGACCCAGGTATAGACGAGATCCGACAGCAGGCTGACGAACAGGCCCATCAGCGAGAAGATGTACAGTGTTGCAAAGACGATCGGATAATCGCGCTTGACGATGGCGTCATAGCCCAGACGCCCGAGCCCATCGAGCGAGAAGATATATTCCGTCAGCAGCGAGCCGGTGAAAAAGGCGGTGATGAACGCGCCGGGGAAACCGGCGATGATGATCAGCATGGCATTGCGGAAGACGTGGCCGTAAAGCACCTGGCGCTCGGTCAGCCCCTTGGCCCGCGCAGTCGTAACGTATTGCTTCTTGATTTCGTCGATGAAGGAATTCTTGGTCAGCAGCGTCGTCGTGGCGAAGGCCGACATCAGCAGCGTGATCAGCGGCAGCGTCATATGCCAGAAGTAGTCGAGGATCTTCTGCCACCAGTTCAGCTGCGCGAAATTATCCGAGACGATGCCGCGCAGCGGGAACCAATCAAAGAATGAGCCGCCGGCAAACAGCACGATCAAAAGGATCCCGAACAGGAAGCCTGGAACCGCATAGCCGACAATGATGATGCCGGATGTCCAGACATCGAATGTGGACCCGTCGGACATGGCTTTCTTGATGCCAAGCGGAATAGAAATTGCGTAGGAAAACAACAGGATCCAAAGGCCGAGCGAGATCGATACCGGCATCTTCTCGAGGATCAGGTCGATCACCGAGGTGTTGCGGAAGAAGCTCTCACCGAAATCGAAGCGGATATAGTTCCACATCATCTCGCCGAATCGCTGCAGCGGCGGCTTGTCGAAGCCGAACTGCTTTTCCAGCTTCTTGATGAATTCCGGATCGAGCCCTTGCGCGCCACGGTAGCGCCCGGAGGAATCGTCGCCCATCGACTGGCCGCCGAGATCGCCGCTGCTTCCCGACAGCCGGTCGCCCTGGTTCTGGCCGGTCAGATCGGAAATCACCTGCTCGACAGGTCCGCCAGGCGCAAACTGAATGACGGCAAAGGAAATCGCCATGATCCCGACGATCGTCGGAATCATCAGGAAAAGACGCCGCAGGATATAGGCACCCATCAGCAGCTACCCGCCGGGGCGTGCCGCCGGGCTTTTGATACCGGTGCACATGCGGATGCAAAACCGCTCCGCCCTGTTGCTGGAAGCGCTCTCGCACGCCGCGTGGATCTCCAGTCGGTCAAGCCCAACCCTTCCCGTTTTGCCGCCGCGCATCGCTTGCGGACCGGCATGCCCCGCCGGCATGCGGCGGGGGTGATTCGTCATGGCTATATGGAACCCAGCCGGCCTTCCGGCGCAACCCCCAGCTCATTTCTCAGCGTTTTTCGACCACCAGACATCGGGAAAGCCCAAGCCGTAATAGGGCAATTCCGCCGGATGGCTCAGGTGGTTCCAATAGGCGATGCGTTGCGCCTTGGAATAGAACAGCGGTACGACATAATGATGGGAAAGGAGGACGCGGTCGAGCGCTCTCGTGGTCGCCACCAGTTCCTCCCGGTTGGGCGCGAAGATGATCTTGCGGATGAGCTCGTCGATTGCCGGATCGGCAATGCCTGCATAGTTCCGCGAACCCTGCTGATTGACCGAGGCCGAGCCCCAATAGTCACTCTGCTCGTTGCCCGGCACCAGCGATTGCCCCCAGATGCCGTAGATCATGTCATAATCGAAGCTGCGGACGCGGTTGGTATATTGCGAAGCGTCCACGGTGCGCATGCGCGCATCAATGCCGATTTTCTTCACGCTGTTGACGAAGGGCGAAACCGTTCGCTCGAAGGATGGATTGGACAGAAGAATCTCGAACCGGAACGGCTCACCGGTCTTCGTGTTGACCAGTTGGCTTCCCTTCAGCTCGTAACCGGCCTCCTTGAACAGCGCGAGTGCGGTGCGCAGGTTTCCGCGCACCTTTTGCGGATCGCCGTTGACGGGGTTCGTGTAGGGCGTGGTGAAGACGTCGGCGGGAATCTTGTCCTTCAGCGCTTCCAGGATTTCCTTTTCGCGCCCCTCGGGAAGCCCGGAAGAGGCAAGCTCGGTATTCCAGAAGTAACTGTCGATGCGCTGGAAAGCACTATAGGCAAGCGTGCGGTTCAAGTCCTGGAAATCGAAGGCGTAGTTCAACGCTTCGCGCACCTTTTGATCCTTGAATTTGTCCCGGCGCAGGTTCGGCACGAAAGCCTGCATGATGCCGGTGGCACGCAGCGGGTTCTCGATCTCCGCGCGAATCACACGGCCATCTTTGGCGGCAGGGAAGTCATAGAACGTTGCCCAATGGCTGGCGCTATTATCCTGGTAATAATCGACATCGCCGGCACGCACACCCTCGAACTCGATCGTTCTGTCACCAAAGAAAGTGTAGGTAATCGTGCCGAAATTGTTCTGGCCAACATTGACGTTGACGTTCTTACCCCAGTAGTCGTCACGCAATTCGAAGCGGATCGAGCCTCCCGCCTGGAAGGAAGCGATCTTGTAGGGTCCCGAACCCATGACCGGTTCCAGCGTGGTACGGCTGATATCGCGCTTGTTGCCCTTGGCATCCTGGCCTTCCCACCAATGCTTCGGCACGATCGGAAACTGGCCGAGAATGTTGGGAAGCTCGCGGTTGTTCTTTTCGTCGAAGCGGAAGGTGATGTCGCGCTCGCCGGTTTTTTCAGCCGAGACCACATGGCGGTAATAGTTGGAGAGGAGCGGGTTATGCTCTTTCGACATATCGAAGGAGAAGATGACGTCTTCGGGCGTTACCGGCTGCCCGTCCGCCCATTTTGCTTCGGGGCGCAGCCTAAAGGTGGCGGAGGAAAAGTCGTCGGGGTAGGAGACGCTTTCCGCGAGAAGCCCATAGGAGGCGGTGACTTCGTCTTCGGCAGACTTCAACAGTGTATCGAAAACCAGTGAAGCGACACCTGCCGGCGCCTCGCCCTTGGAAAGGATCGGGTTGAATGTGTCATAGGTTCCGATTGCGGAGAGTTTCAGTTCGCCGCCCTTCGGCGCATCCGGATTGACGTAATCGAAGCGGGTAAAGCCGTCCTTGTATTTCAACTCGCCGATCGTGGTGACGCCGCCGTGCCAGACCGGTTCCTGCGCCATCACTGGTCCGGTTGCCAGGAATAGGGTTGCCGCCAAAGCCAGTGCGCGTCTGAAATTCATGCCAATTCGCCTCTTCCGTTTTTCATTTTTCCGCTACCTGGACGACAGAATAGGCAAAATCCGGGCAATTGACAGAAGCTGCCTCAAATCGGGCCTTTTTTTTGGGTCACGGTTGCGTGTGTGCGTAAGTCTGACACAAAGACGGCGTGTCAGTATTGGCCGGGCGAATCGCGGATGGGCACGTCCGGACGCGGAACACCATGGATTGATTGGGAAACGGGCGGCAGATGGCAGCGACGAAGACGGCTTATTTCCGGCGGATGGCATCGATCACGCTGATGGCGTTGACGGGCCTCAGCCTCGTCGCGGACACGGCCGCTTCGGCTGACGATACACCTGCCAAGCAGATCTTTGGCAAGGTGCAGCTTCCGAGCGAGGCCGCACCGAACCCGATCGGCTTTTATGCCAAGGGCTGCATGGCCGGCGCCGTGGCGATCCCGACCGACGGGCCGACATGGCAGGCGATGCGCCTGTCGCGAAACCGCCGCTGGGGCAATCCGGCGATGATCCAGCTTCTGGAACGGTTTTCCCAGGATGCGGTGCAACTTGGATGGGGATCCGGCATCCTGATCGGCGACATTTCGCAGCCGCGCGGCGGGCCAATGATCACCGGGCACGCCTCCCACCAGATCGGGCTCGATGCCGACATCTGGTTTACGCCCAAACCCGCGCAGCCTCTGTCCACCCAGGCGCGCGAAGACATGCCGTTTACGTCGATGCTCGACAAGAGCAAGTTCCTGACCGTGAACGCTGCCCGCTGGACGCCGACCCATGCGAGATTGGTGATGCAGGCGGCGAGCTATCCGCAGGTGGAGCGCGTTTTCGTCAATCCGGCGATCAAGAAGAAACTCTGCGAGACCTGGACCGGCGACCGCGACCTGCTTGGCAAGGTGCGCCCGGTCTATGGCCATGACGAGCATTTCCACATCCGCATGTTCTGCCCGCCGAGCACGCCGAACTGCAAGGCGCAGGCGCCGGTTGCCAGCGGCGACGGCTGCGACAAGTCGCTCGCCTGGTGGTTTACCAAGGAGCCCTGGGCCACGCCGAAGAAAGATCCGAACGCAAAGCCGGTAAAGCCGCGCTTCACCACCCTTTCGGATTTGCCGAAAGCCTGCACGGCGCTGCTTTCAGCACCTGCGGCCTCCGAACAGTCGGCCACGTTTGGGAACGCCTATGTGGCGCCGCAGCCGGCGTCCAGCGAAGCCGCAATCCGGCAGGCTATCCATGCAGGCAGCAACGAGCTTCCGGATACGGGCGTTCCAATTCCGCTGGCCCGTCCTGCACTGCAGTAAGTTCTGGCCTCCAGAGAGCTTGGGCGCCGCCACGTTCGGCGCTTTTCAAGCGGCAAACTGTGCTGTACAGAAAATCAAATCGATTTAAGTCGAGACTTTCTGCGGTCGGCTTGATGCCGGGAGATCTGTGATGGCCAGCCAGAAATGCGTGGCGCTGATTGCGCACGATCAGAAGAAGGACGACATGGCGGCGTTCGCGCAGGCCAATGAGGCGGTTTTCGCCGCCTGGAAAATCGTTGCCACCGGCACCACCGGAGGCCGGGTGCAGGAGGCCTGCCCCAGCCTCAACGTGATCCGGCTGAAGAGTGGTCCGCTGGGCGGCGACCAGCAGATCGGCGCGATGATCGCCACCGGCGATGTGCAGATGCTGATCTTCTTCGTCGATCCGCTGACGGCCATGCCGCACGATGTCGATGTGAAGGCGCTGATGCGGCTTGCCACCGTCTACGATATTCCGATGGCGCTGAACCGGGCGACCGCAGAACAGTTGATCGACTTCAACCATCCCTGATACAGCTCTCATCGACCTTCAGTCCGCACGATCATAACGGAACCCTTCATGCCCACGCTCCCAGATACCGATAGCGGCCTCACCTTTCCAATCCTGATCGGCGATATCGGCGGAACCAATGCCCGGTTTGCGCTGCTGATCGACGCCTTTGCCGAGCCGAAGCTGTTTCCAATCATTCCGACGACCAGCTATGCCAGCATCGAGGAAGCGCTGCAGACCAGCATTCTCGACAGGACATCCGTGCAGCCGCGATCGGCGATCATCGCGGTGGCAGGCCCGGTCAAGGGCGACGATATTCCGCTGACCAATGCCGGCTGGGTAATCAAGCCGAGGGACATGCTGACGGCCTTGTCGCTGGAAGATGTCATCATCATCAACGATTTCGAGGCGCAAGCGCTGGCGATCGCCGCGATCGGCGAGGAGGGCCGCGAACAGATCGGCCCCGGCTCCATCCTCGACTCCGCCTCCTGCGCCGTGCTGGGCCCTGGGACCGGCCTTGGCGTTGCGGGACTTGTGCATGCGCAGCACACCTGGTTTCCGGTTCCCGGCGAAGGCGGCCATGTGGATGTCGGTCCGCGCAGCGAGCGCGATTACCAGATCTGGCCCTTTCTCGAGCCGATCGAAGGACGGATTTCCGCTGAGCAGCTGCTGTGCGGCCGTGGCATCATGAACATCTACCGCGCCGTCTGCGAATCAGAGGGCCGCGACCCGGCGCTTGCCGATCCGGCTGATGTGACCACCCATGCACTGGCCGGCACTGACGGACTGGCTGTCGAGACAGTTTCCTTGTTTTCCACCTATCTCGGCCGCGTTGCCGGCGATATGGCGATGATCTTCATGGCGCGCGGCGGCGTTTTTCTGGCCGGCGGCATTTCGCAAAAGATCCTGCCTGCGCTGAAGAAACCGGAGTTCCGGCAGGCCTTTGAAGACAAGGCGCCGCATTCGGCGCTGCTCAAGACCATTCCGACTTTCGTGGTCACCCATCCGACCGCAGCACTTTCCGGCCTTGCCGCCTATGCGCGCACGCCATCGCGCTTTGGTGTTGCAACGGAGGGACGGCGCTGGAGAACTTGAAGCCGCGACAGCGGCTCAGACTCGCCAAACAGGGATCAAGGTACTATAGAGCCCGGTGAAATAAGGCGCCTCAGAGCGCGCCGGGTTTTAAGGAAACCAGCTTGAAGCAAGCCAAGACAAAGCTCCCTGCAGTCGATCGCGAGACCATTACCAGCGTTCTCAAGCGCGTGATCGCCGAAAACGGGCGTGCGCATCTGCGTGGCTACACCATTGCCGTCGCCTGCCTCGTCCTTGTTGCGGGAACCACCGCCTTTACCGCCTGGATCATGGAATCGGTCGTCAACGAAGCCTTTGCCAACAAGCGTGCCGACATCGTTCTTTACATCTGCGGAGCCATCTTTCTCGCCTTCGTCCTGCGCGGCTTTGCCACCTATGGCCAGGCCGTGGCGCTCTCGAAGATCGGCAACAATATCGTCGCCAGCTACCAGCGCCGCCTCTATTCGCACCTGATGGCGCTCAGCGTCGGCTATTTCAGCGATACCCGCTCGGCGCGGATTTCCGCTCAGATCAGCCAGAACGTGTCTGGTATCCGCGACGTGCTGAACATGACGGTGACGTCGCTTGCGCGCGACTTCCTGACATTGGTGGCGTTGATCGGCGTGATGATCAGCAAGGACTGGCTGCTGACGCTGATCGTTTTCGTCGTCGCCCCGCCACTCCTGATCGGACTTCGCTACATTTCGCGGCGGCTGCGGCTGGCAACCCGCGAATCCGTCGAGATCAACAGCCATGTGCTTGGCGCCATGCAGGAAACCATCCAGGGCATCACCATCGTCAAGGCGTTCACGATGGAAGAGCAGCTGCGGACCAAGGTCGAGACGATCATCGACCGGGCGGAAAACCGCGCCAACCGCATTGCCCGCCTCAGCGAGCGTACCGCGCCGATGACGGAAACCTTTGCGGGTTTTGCGATCGCCAGCGTTTTGGCCTATGCCGCCTTCCGGTCGATCTATGATGGCATCCAGCCGGGTGCCTTCTTTGCCTTCGTGACTGCGCTGTTAATGGCCTATGACCCGGCCAGGCGCCTGGCGCGGCTGCAGGTTTCGCTGGAGCGCGCCGTCGTCAACGCCCGGATGATCTACGAAATCCTCGATATGGTGCCGCATCAGCGGGACCTGCCGGATGCTCTGCCCTTGCAGATCACAGCCGCCAAGATCGAGTTCCGGAACGTGCGTTTCTCCTATAATGAGGGCGACGACATCCTCAAGGGTGTCAGCTTCATTGCCGAAGGCGGCAAGACAACGGCGCTGGTCGGGCCATCCGGCGCCGGGAAATCCACCGTCATCAGCCTCATTCCGCGTTTTTACGATCCTTCCGGCGGCGATATCCTGATCGACGGGCAGGATATCGCCCATGTCACCAAGCAATCGCTGCGCAATGGGCTCGCCTATGTTTCGCAGCAGCCTTATCTGTTTGAAGGCTCGATCCGCGACAATATCCGCTATGGCCGCCCCACGGCCACGGATGCGGAAGTCGAGGAAGCCGCGAAACTCGCCTATGCGCATGACTTCATCCGCACGCAGCCGCGCGGATACGATACGCCCGTGGGCGAGAACGGCGTGACCCTGTCCGGCGGCCAGCGCCAGCGGCTTTCGATCGCCCGCGCGCTGGTGCGCAATGCGCCGATCCTGCTTCTTGACGAGGCCACATCGGCGCTCGATACCGAATCAGAAGCCGCCGTGCAGAAGGCGCTCGACCACGCCATGAGCGGGCGCACCGTGGTTGTCATCGCACACCGCCTCTCGACCGTCGTCAATGCGGACAAGATCATCGTCATGAAGGATGGGATCGTGGCGGAAGAAGGCACGCATGAGGCGCTTGCGCAGCGCAGCGACGGCCTTTACGCTCGCCTGCACAACTTGCAGGGCACATCGACTGCGCAACCGGTGGCGGACGCCGAAACACTGATCTGAGGAATGAGACGGGCATGAGCGGGACAGACATGAAGCTGGTGGTGGTCGGAGCCGCAGGACGGATGGGCCAGACCCTGATCCGCACCATCCACGCCATGCCGGGTGCCACCCTGTTTGCCGCCGTCGAACGGCCGGGCTCCGCCTTCATCGGCCGGGACGCCGGCGAAATCGCAGGCCTTGGACCGACCGGCGTCGTTATCACCGGCGAGCCGCTCGAGGCGTTTGTCGAGGCAGAAGGCGTGCTCGACTTTACCGCGCCGGCATCCTCGGTGGATTTTGCCGGGCTTGCCGCGCAGGCGCGCATCGTCCACGTGATCGGCACAACCGGCTGCTCTGCGGATGACGAGGAAAAATTCAAGGCGGCCGGGCGGCATGCAAGGATCGTCAAATCCGGCAATATGAGCCTCGGCGTCAACCTGCTCGGCGTCTTGACGGAGCAGGCGGCACGCGCGCTTGCGCCGGAAAACTGGGATATCGAGATCCTCGAAATGCACCACAAGCACAAGGTGGATGCACCCTCGGGAACGGCCTTGCTGCTGGGCGAAGCGGCTGCCAAGGGGCGCCAGATTGGCCTAGCCGACCATTCCGTTCGGGTGCGCGACGGCCATACCGGGGCGCGTGTTGCCGGGACCATCGGCTTTGCCACATTGCGCGGCGGCTCGGTCATCGGCGAACATTCCGTCATCCTCGCCGGCGAAGGCGAGCAGGTGACGCTGTCCCATTCCGCCACCGACCGGGCGATCTTTGCCCGTGGCGCGGTTACCGCCGCACTCTGGGCACGCGACCAGAAACCCGGCTTCTATTCCATGCTCGACGTGCTCGGGCTGTCCTGATCCCTAAAACTCCCCGGAGGAATTTCCATGAGCGGCACCCTCGTCCTTGTGCGTCACGGCCAAAGTGACTGGAACCTGAAGAACCTGTTTACCGGCTGGAAGGACCCTGACCTGACGCCGCTCGGCATCGAGGAAGCCAATGCCGGTGGCAAGGCGCTGGCCGATTACGGCATCAAGTTCGATGTCGCCTTCACCTCGGTTCTGACGCGCGCGCAGCATACGTTGAAGCTCATCCTCGACAATCTCGGCCAGCCCGATCTTAAAACCATCAAGGACCAGGCCCTGAACGAGCGCGACTACGGCGATCTCTCCGGCCTCAACAAGGACGATGCCCGCGCCAAGTGGGGCGAAGAACAGGTGCATATCTGGCGCCGTTCCTATGACGTACCGCCGCCGGGCGGCGAAAGCCTGAAGGACACCGGCGCCCGCGTCTGGCCCTATTACATGACCGACATCCTGCCGCGCGTGCTGGCGGGCGAAAAGGTGCTCGTTGCCGCCCACGGCAATTCGTTGCGCTCGCTGCTGATGGTTCTCGACCGGCTCGACCGCGAACAGATCCTCTCGGTCAACCTCGCGACCGGCGTGCCGATGGTCTACAAGCTGAAGGCCGATTCCACCGTCGCTTCCAAGGAAGTCCTGGGCGACATGTCCGGCGCACATTGAGCGCCGGAATTGATTGCTTCCAAAGGGCGGCGCAAACCGCCCTTTTTTTGTCAGAGCTTGCCCGCTTCCCAGCCGAGCATCGCCCGCTTGCGGGTGAGGCCCCAGTGGTAGCCGGTCAAGGCGCCGCTCTTGCCGAGCGCCCGGTGACAGGGGACGACGAACGAGATCGGATTGCGGCCGACGGCAGCGCCGACGGCGCGTGAGGCTGTGGGCTGTCCGATATCGCAGGCGATGTCGGAATAGGTGACGGCCTTGCCCATGGGAATTTTCAAGAGCGATTCCCAGACGCGGATCTGAAAATCGGAGCCGATCAGGACGACACGCAAAGGCTCTTCGGCGCTCCATTCCTTCGCGTCGAAAATACGGGCGGCATAGCCTGCGGTCGCTGCGCTATCCTCGATGAACCTGGCATTCGGCCAGCGGCTCGCCATATCCTCGAAACTCGCCTTCTCGTCGCCGGCATCGTTGAAGGCAAGGCCCGCCAATCCGCGATCGGTGACCATCACCAGCGCCACGCCGAACGGGCATGGGTGAAACCCGTAGCGAATGGTCAAGCCGCCACCGCGCAACTTCCATTCGCCCGGCGACATCGCCTCGTGGGTGACAAAGAGATCATGCAGGCGGCTTGGGCCGGAGAGGCCAAGCTCGAAGCTGGTTTCCAGAAGCGGCAATTCCTCCTGGCGCAGCAGGCGCTTGGCATGATCGAGGGTTACGGCCTGCAGGAACGCCTTGGGAGAGAGCCCGGCCCAGCGGGTAAACGTCTTTTGCAGCTGCGTCGGCGACTGGCCGAGATCGCTGGCAATGGCGTCGAGAGACGGCTGATCGCGATAATTCTCGGTCAGCAGTTCGACGACGCGGCTGACGATCTCATAATCGCTGCCTTGCGGCGTGATATCGGTGGGCTTCGAGGTTTTGATATCCATGGTTCTATCTCCTTGGTGCCAGAGATAATCATTCCCAACAGGGTATCGCCACCCGATTCTTGTCCGAGAGCGCTTCATCTTTAAACGGAAGCAATTCTGTTGGCTCAAAACGGCCGTTCCACACGAAGGATGGCGCAGAGCGATGCCGATCCATCGGGCCAGCCATCCGACACAGTGGACGGCCGTTTTCAGCCAACCCGGAGGGCCGGATGAATTTCGGCCATTACCGGCGGCGGCCGTCTCGACCGCAGCTTCTGCTGCGCTCTTCGCCAGCCGCCTTGGTCCTGGCCGAAATTCCTTCCGGCAGAATGCTTCCGTTTAAAGATGAAGCGCTCTAACGCCGTTTCACGGTAGCCAAGGCGCCGGAAAAGGCGGTGGCGAACGTTTCGCGGTCGTCGCGGTTGAGGAAGGAGCCGATATCGGTGCTGCGCTGCCGGTCGCTGAGCTGCATGGAGACGATGCCGATCTCCTGGTGGCGGGCAATGTTGAACCGTGTCCAGAAGGGGTTGAACCGGTGTTCGATCATGCGGCCGGCCGGGTTGAATTTGCGCACGCAGACATCAGTGCGGGACACGCGGATTTCTTCGCGGGCACGGGCGGAGCGATAATTCAGCCAGAAAGCGCCAAACAGCAGCAGGAAATCCAGCCCGAAGAAGAAAACGATCGGCCAGGCGCCGATCACGACGAACACGAAAATATGGACCAGGCTCATCAGCGCTGCGATCAGCAGGAAAACCTTGAAGCCCTTGATCCCCAGCGAACGATAGGGCGTCAGCTCGGCTGCAAAAACCGGCTGGTCCTCGTTCGATATCTCGGCGTTGCCATCGTTCATGGCGAATGACTATAGATGCATCATGAAAAACGTGAAGCCAAAATCCGCGCTCAAACCTGCGAAAGCGAAACCCGCGACAACCGGCCGCGCCAGGTCAAAGCCGAAGACAGCCTATAGCCAGGCGGAAATCGAGGAGATTTTCCGCCGCTTCTCGATCCAGCGGCCCGAGCCGAAGGGCGAGCTGGAACATGTCAATCCGTTCACGCTGGTCGTTGCGGTGGCGCTATCGGCACAGGCGACGGACGCGGGCGTCAACAAGGCGACGCGGGCGCTTTTTGCCATTGCCGACACGCCGGAAAAAATGGTGGCGCTCGGAGAAGACCAGGTTCGCGACTATATCCGGACGATCGGGCTTTACCGCAACAAGGCGAAGAATGTCATTGCGCTCAGCGAAAAGCTGATCGCCGAATACGGCGGCGAAGTCCCGCGCACTCGAGACGAACTGACTACCCTGCCCGGCGTTGGCCGCAAGACCGCCAATGTGGTGCTATCGATGGCCTTCGGGCAGTCGACCATGGCGGTCGATACGCATATTTTCCGCATCGCCAACCGGCTCTGTCTGGCACCGGGCAAGACCCCGGACGAAGTCGAACACAAGCTGATGCAGATCATTCCCGATCATTATCTCTATCACGCGCATCATTGGCTGATCCTGCACGGGCGCTATTGCTGCAAGGCCCGCAGACCGGAATGCCAGCGTTGCGTGATTGCCGACATCTGCAAGGCGGCCGAAAAGACCAGCGAGATACCGGCACCGCTGGTCGAACTGCCGGCCCAGATCATTTGACCGCGATCCCGTCAATGAGGGCAGCGATAGCGCTTTCGTAGTCCTTGCGCTGCGCACCCGCTTCGATGGCCAGAGCGGCACGGTCGAAGGCGGCGGACAGGAGCTGGGCGAAGACATCCAGCAACGCCATGTCTTTTCCGCTTGCAGCAAAAAGATCTGACAGGCCCGCCTTCAAACTCCCCTCAGCATGTTCCTGATCGATATCCTGCAGGCTGCGAAGTCCAAGGATGGCGGGGCCATCGAGCAGGAGAAGCCGCGTACGGCCGGGCACTGCCATGGCATCGAAATAGCCGCGCGCGCCGTCAAGCAAAGCGTCTCGCGCGTTGGACGCGTTTTGTGATCCGGCCTCGATCCCCGCACCGACCTGCCGCGCCTCCTCTGCGACGACGGCTGCAAACAGCGCCTTCTTATCCTCGAAGTGATGATAGAGCGCGCCGCGCGTGACGCCGGCAGCGCTGGCGATCTCAGGGGTTGCGGTCTCGGCATAGCCTTTCGCGACGAACAGCGCCCGCGCCGCCGCCATCAGCATCAGCCGCATGCTTTCGGTTCGTTCCTTGTTGGTGCGGCGCATTTTCCACCTTTACATACAATCTGTATGTATGTTAATTACAAAAACATACAGACTGTATGATAATTTCACGCGGAGGAAAAGAGATGAAAATCACCAGTTATTATCCCGTCATCATGACGCGTGATGTTCAGGGGACGGCCGATTTTTATATCCGGAATTTCGGCTTCGAGGCGCTGTTCACTGCGGATTGGTACATGCATCTGCAATCGATAGAGAATGCGCATGTGACACTGGCCATTCTCGACGGCACACACGCGACGATCCCTGAGAGCGGGCGCGGAGCCGTTGGCGGGCTGCTTTTGAATTTCGAGGTCGAGGATCCGGATGCGCTCTATGCGCAGTTCCAGGCCTCCGGCCTGCCGATCCTGAAGGCGATTTGCGACGAGGATTTCGGCCAGCGGCATTTCATCACCGCCGATCCGAACGGCGTTTTGATCGACGTGATCAAACCCATCCCGCCGACGGCGGAATTTGCGGGACAATACGAGACTTCAGTGCTTCCGGCCTGATCAGCCGGGCTTGCGTTCGCCAAGCGAATAAAGAAGCGCCAGCACCGGCAGGGCAAGACCCATCATCGAGGCCGCCCACCAGCCGCCCTGCGCATAAAGCCAGCCGCCGAGCGCCGAGCCGATGGCGCCACCGGCAAAGAAGGTCGCCATATAGAGCCCGTTCAGGCGGCTGCGATATTCGGAGCCAAGCACGAAGATGGCGCGCTGGCCGAGCACCAGATTGGTGGTGACGCCAAAATCCAGCAGGATGGCGGCGAAGGTGAGAAGACCCAGCCCCAGTACCGAGCCGGACGGCGCGATATGGGTGATGAGGAAGGCTACGGCCACCGACAGCATCGACAGGCGCGTGGCAAGATAGCTCCAGCCCTTGTCGGCAAGCCGCCCGCTGATCGGCGCGGCGATGGCGCCGGCGGCACCGGCCAAGGCGAACAGGGCGATCTGCCCCTGCGACAGGCCGAATTCCGGCCCCGACAGAAGCAGCGGCGTCGTCGTCCAGAACAGGCTGAAGGCGGCGAACATGAAAGCGTGATAGAGCGACCGGCGGCGCAGGATCGGGGTTGTGGCGACCAGCCGGCCCATCGACGCCAAGAGCGCGCCATAGCTCAATCCCGTCTGCGGAACGCGCGGCGGCAGGGCGCGGGCAAGGACCAAAGCCAGCACCACCAGAACGGCAGCCGAAATGAAGAAGACCATATGCCAAGGCAGGAACTCGGCGATGAAGCTGGAGGCCGGCCGCGCCAGCATGATGCCAACCATCAGGCCGCTCATGACATTGCCGACGGCCTGTCCACGATGCGCCTCGGGCGTCATATGCGCCGCATAGGGCACGATGATCTGGATGGCGACCGAGCCCAGACCAATGAAGAATGCCGAGGCCAGAAACGGCAGTGGCGTCGAGGCAAGCCCCGCTCCGACCACGGCCACGGTTCCCAGCGCCATCACCGAAAGGATGAGCTTGCGATTTTCAAAGAGATCACCCAGCGGCACGATCAATAGAAGACCGATGCCATAGCCGATCTGCGTCAGCGTCACGATCAATCCGGCAGCGCCCGGCGACAGGCCGAGTGACGCGCTGATCGGGCCGATCAGCGGCTGTGCGTAATAGAGATTGGCGGCGATCAGGCCGCAAGCGGCAGCCAGAAGGAACATCATCGACGATGACATGGCTTTCGGTTCAATGGCCGTTGGTTCGATGGCCTCGGGCGCGATGGCATTGGGTTCGATAGGGGATTGCGGGGCAGTATCAGCCCGGCTTGCAATGCTGGTCACAGTCGTCTCCAAATCCAGGTCCCAAGATCGACGTCTCAAGACATCAAAATGTTCAGCCAAGCAGTTTCATCGCCACATCCGTGACCGCCATCATGTCAGCGCGGCTACGGCCGGTTTTCCCGACGATGCGCATGCCCTGCAAAAGGCAGAGCAGTGCGCGGGCGGTATCGGCCGCATCGATGCTCGAAGCCACCGATCCATCCGACTGGCCGAGCAGAATGCAGTCCTTCATGACGGCTTCATTGGTTGCGTGCGCGACATCGACGCGCTCTGCGGCAACCGGATCGGAGGCGGCCAGTTCCGCAGCGGTCGCAATGACGAGGCAGCCGCGCTGGCCAAGTTCGCCATGGGCGGCATCGGCGTAGAATTGCAAGGAGGCCCTGATCTTGTCGCGCCCAAGCGGAAAGGGCGCAATCGCCGCCGCAAGTTTCGTGCTGCGCAAAACACGATACCGGTCGAAAGCCGCCAGCAGAATGCCACGCTTGTCCTTGAACGCCTTGTAGATGCTGCCCGGTGTCAATTGCATGGCATCGGTGAGATCGCTGATCGAGGTGCCGTGATAGCCGCGCGTCGAGAAGATATCGATGGCGCGCTCCAGCGCTGCGTCGGTATCGAACGCCCTCGGACGGCCGCGCTGGCGCCGGACTTCAGGTGTTTCGGTTGTGGTTTCCATGAGCGCTATATAGGAAATGATTATTTCCTATATCAAGTAAAATCTACGTTTGACGGCTCTTTTTCGCTTTCCGCTTCCAAACTTCCACAAATCCGCTATTACCGGACACCGACTGACACACATTCCAGGCGGTTTCCGGATGACAAAATTCGACGTGCTCACGATCGGCAATGCGATTGTGGATATTATTGCGCGCTGCGACGACGCATTCCTTGTCCATAACGGCATCATCAAGAGCGCGATGAACCTGATTGATGCGGATCGGGCTGAACTGCTCTATTCGCGCATGGGACCGGCGCTCGAAGCCTCCGGCGGCAGTGCGGGGAATACGGCGGCCGGCATTGCCAGCCTGGGCGGCCGGGCGGCCTATTTCGGCAAGGTTGCCAATGACCAGTTGGGCGAAATCTTTACCCATGACATCCGCGCCCAGGGCGTGCATTTCGAGACGAAGCCACTGGAAGATCTTCCTCCGACCGCGCGCTCGATGATCTTCGTCACCGAGGATGGCGAGCGCTCGATGAACACCTATCTGGGTGCCTGCGTCGAGCTTGGCCCGGAAGACGTCGAGCCATCCGTCGTTGCCGAAGCCGCTGTAACCTATTTCGAGGGCTATCTGTGGGATCCGCCATTGGCCAAGGATGCCATTCGCGAATGCGCCCGCATTGCCCATGAGAACGGCCGCGAAGTGGCCATGACCTTGTCCGACAGCTTCTGCGTCCATCGCTACCGCGCGGAATTCCTCGACCTGATGCGATCGGGCACCGTCGATATCGTCTTTGCCAACCGAGCCGAGGCGCTGGCCCTCTATGAAACAGAGGATTTCGAGCAGGCGCTGTCGATGATTTCGCAGGATTGCAAGCTGGCCGCAGTGACGCTGAGCGAGGAAGGTTCAATCGTCGTCAGGGGCGACGAGCGGGTCAAGGTCGAGGCAACGACGGTTCAAAGCGTTGTTGACACAACAGGTGCCGGCGACCTTTATGCCGCAGGGTTCCTGCATGGCTACACGACGGGACGGACATTGGCCGATTGCGGCAAGCTCGGCAGCCTTGCGGCCGGTATCGTCATCGAGCAGATCGGCCCTCGACCGATGATCTCGCTGTCTGCAGCGGCGAAGGATGCCGGTCTGCTCTGACCGGCTCTCTCACGCTAAACCTTATTTGAACGCTTCGCCCGGATAGGCGCCCCAGATTTCACCCTGTGAAATCCAGCCTTCCGCGCCCTGCGCTTCGGCGCGGCACCATTCGCCGTTGCATTCGCCGACATGCACGACGACGCCCGGTTCGATCCGCGCGACGATGGCGCCGCCCGACTGCGGATCACGCCGCATGTTGACGAAGACACCCTCGCCCTTGCCGCGCATCCACGGGGCAGCAACGGCCGTCCGGTCGCCCGAGAGCAGCGCCTGGTTGACCCAGCCTTCGGTGCCATCGGCATCGCGGATCTTGCGCCAATTGTCGTATTCCTGGGTCACTTCGACCGGCACGCCTGATCTCAAGTAGCGCCAGGCGACGGCATAATCGACGCTGGGGCCGACACGCAGATTGACGCTCTTGGATTTCAGGCTGACGAAGCGCGGCAGCGGCAGGCCGCTCGCACCCTTGGCCGCCTGGGCAAAGGCCGGTGCTGCCTCGATGGCAACGAGGGACAGGGTGACTGCGGTGGCGAAAGCGAGCCTGGAAAGGAACTGACGCATGACAAAATCCATTTTCCAAAAAGATTCAGAAGCTTGCAGTTAAATCTCTGACCAACCCCGCCGAAGACACGCAAATCGTCTGGGAACATCTCGAGTTTTGTTTGTCTTCCCCACCGGGTCTGGTAGAAAATGGAACTGCAGGGAGAACGATCACTCATCTTGGTTAAAAACCCGTCAACAAGGCGAAGCAGGCAGCAATGACCGCGAAGAAAAAACCCAAGGTCTACATCACCCGCAAACTGCCCGATGTCGTCGAGACACGCATGCGCGAACTGTTTGACGCCGAACTCAACATCGACGACACGCCGCGCACGCAGCCCGAACTCGTGGCGGCGGTGAAGCGGGCGGACGTGCTGGTTCCGACGCTGACCGACCGGATCGATGCGGCACTGATCGAGCAGGCGGGACCACAGCTGAAGCTGATCGCCAGCTTTTCCAATGGCGTCGATCATATCGATGTCGATGCCGCCGCCCGCCAGGGCATTACCGTGACCAACACGCCAAACGTCCTGACCGAAGATACGGCCGATATGACGCTGGCGCTCATTCTCGCCGTGCCGCGCCGCCTCACCGAAGGCTCGCGGATCCTCACCGACCGGAAAGAGGAATGGGCGGGATGGTCGCCGACCTGGATGCTTGGACGCCGGATCTCCGGCAAGCGCATCGGCATTGTCGGCATGGGCCGGATCGGCACCGCCGTTGCCCGCCGCGCGAAAGCCTTTGGCCTGTCGATCCACTATCACAACCGCCACCGCGTCAGCACCGAGACCGAGGAAAAGCTGGAGGCGACCTATTGGGACAGCCTCGACCAGATGCTTGCCCGCGTCGATATCGTCTCGGTCAATTGTCCATCGACACCTGCGACCTACCACCTGCTCTCCGCGCGGCGCCTGGCGCTGATGCAGCCAACGAGCTATATCGTCAACACGGCGCGCGGCGGCATCGTCGATGAGGTTGCGCTGATCAAATGCCTGCGGGAAGGCAAGATCGCCGGCGCCGGTCTTGACGTGTTCGAAAACGAACCGGCGATCAATCCCAAGCTGATCAAGCTTGCCAGCGAAGGCAAGGTGGTGCTTTTGCCGCATATGAGCTCGGCGACGCTTGAAGGCCGTATCGACATGGGCGACAAGGTGGTGATCAACATCCGCACCTTCTTCGACGGACACCGCCCGCCGGATCGCGTCCTGCCCGGCCGGGGCTAGGGCTCAGAGCGTTTTGCGCATTTCGATAAAGGTCGGACGGGTGAACCCGGGATGGCAGCCTTCCGCCGTGCGGACAAAGCCCCATTTGGCAAAAATCCGGTGGTTTTCGACAAGCTCGATCCGCGTTTCCAGCCGCAGGCAAGTTTGCTTGCATTCGGCAGCATAGGCCTCGGCCGCCTGCAACAACATCTGACCGGCACCCCGGCCTTGCGCATCCGGGGCAACAGCCAGCTTGCCGATGTAAAGGCAATCGGGCGGTTCCGGCTTGCAGAAGATACAGCCCAGCACTATGCCGTTCTCGACGGCAGCATAGGCCTTTTCCACCCTTGCCTTCTGCTTCAGCCCTGCAAGCGTCAGAAGCAGGGCGGAAGACGGCGGATCGATGCGGGGTTGCATATAGGCAAAAGAGTCAAGGATGAGCGCCAGGAGAGCCTCCCAGTCACCGAATGCGTCATCGATCGGCGCGATCTTCACCGCGCTTTCCGGCTGTATTTGATCGTCTCGAACCGGGCTGCCAGGCTGTCATACATCAGGAGGCGGCCGACCAGCGGCTCTCCGGCGCCGGTGATGATCTTGATGACTTCCATAGCCTGCAATGTACCGAGAACGCCGGTCAGCGCGCCGACGATGCCAGCCTCTGCGCAGGAGGGCACCACGCCCGGCGGCGGCGGCTCTGGAAAGAGATCGCGATAGCCGGGATTTTGCCGGCCATCGGCCGCTGTCTTCCAAGGCTGCAAGACCGTCAGCGACCCATCGAAGCGGCCGACGGCTGCTGTCACCAGGGTGATCTGCAGGCGCTCCGCCGTATCGGCGGCGAGATAGCGGGTGGTAAAATTGTCGGAGCCATCGACGGCGATGTCATAGCCGGACAACAGCGCCTCCGCATTGGCCGCCTCAAGGCGCTCCACATGCCGGACCACGTCAACATGGGGATTGATCCGCTGCAGCGCGTCCATGGCGCTATCGGCTTTGGCCCGGCCGATATCCGGCGTGCCGTGGATGACCTGGCGCTGCAGGTTCGACAGCGACACCGTATCGTCATCGACGATCCCCAGCGTGCCAACGCCGGCGGCAGCGAGATAGTGCAGCACCGGCGCGCCAAGACCGCCGGCGCCGATGACCAGCACGCGTGCCGCCTTTAGCGCCTGCTGCCCGGCCCCGCCGATCTCCGGCAGGATGATATGGCGGGCATAGCGCTGGATTTCTTCGGAATTCAAAGGCTGTTTGCTCATGATATCGAATTCTCACCCGGAAACGGTGCCATTGGCAACGGTGAGATAACGCGCCCGGTCGCCAAGGGCTGAAAACATTGACTGGTCCGTGCCGGTCATGAAAGCCTGGCCGCCGAGGTCATCGACCAGATCGAACAGCGCCGCGCGCCTGCCCTCATCAAGATGCGCGGCGATCTCATCCAGCAGCAGCACCGGCGCATGACCGGTCATATTGCCGACCAGGCGGGCATGGGCCAGGATCAGGCCGACGAGAAGCGCCTTCTGCTCGCCGGTCGAGCAGCGCGCGGCCTCCATGTTCTTGGCGCGGTGACGGATCAAAAGATCGCTGCGATGCGGGCCATCCAGCGTGCGGCCGGCGGCGGCGTCGCGGTAGCGGCCTGCCTTCATCATCTCCAGATATTGCTCTTCCAGATCGAAGGCCGGGCGATGCCATTCGCCGTCGAGGAAGCCTGAGAGTGCCAGATCGGCCGCAGGAAAAACGCCGCCTTCGTGGTTGCGGTCCACCAGCCCGGCCAAAAGCCCAAGCATTTCCTGCCGGGCGAGCGCCATCGCAATGCCCAGCTCGGCCATTTGCCGTTCCAGCCCGGTCAGCCAGACCGGATCGGGCCGCCCCTCCGACAAGAGCTTGTTGCGGCTGCGCATGGCGCGTTCATAGTCGGTGGCACGGCGGCCGTGTTCGGGGTCGAGCGACAGGACGAGCCGGTCGAGAAAGCGGCGGCGATCGCCTGAACCGCCGGTAAACAGCCCGTCCATGGCCGGGGTCAGCCAGAGTACGCGCAGATGATCGAGCAGTTCATCCACCGTCTTTGCCGGTGTACCGTTCAGCCGCAGGCGGCGCGTCTGGCCTTCGTCGGTGCCGGCCGTGCCCGTGCCGATCTCGACGTCGCCATCCATGCCCTCCAGTTCGGCAAAGACCGAAAAGCCGGTTTCAGCACCGACCCGCGCTACATCGGCATAGGCAGCACGGCGCAGGCCACGCCCCGGCGAGAGGAAGGACACAGCCTCCATCAAGTTGGTCTTGCCCGCACCATTCTCGCCGGTCAGCACCACATGGCGTGTGTCGAGATCGAGCGACAGTCCCGCATAGTTGCGGAAATCGCTCAGCTTCAGGCGGGACAGTGAAACCTTGTGCGGCATGGAGAATCCGGTTGCTTTGGGGTGAGAGCTAAGCCGGGAAGGCGCCGATGGCAAGGTGGAACATCGGTAAACGTCACGCACGCGGCCACGCGCCCGCAGATCACCGAGATGTGACAGGAGAAATGCCGCGGCGCACATATGTCTTATTGCGCAGATGCGAAACCTCACATAAGATAGCTTATCTTATGTATGCTAATGATATGGCATTCACGAAATGAACCTCACCCCGACCCTCGGCTTTCTGCTTCACGATGTTGCCCGGCTGCTGCGCAAGCGCTTCGAGCAGCGTGCGAAACATATGGGCCTGACGCGCTCGCAATGGCAGACGATCGCCTACCTGGCGCGCAACGAAGGCATCCATCAAAGCGGCCTTGCCGAACTCTTGGAAATCGAGCCGATCACCCTGATGCGCGTGCTCGACAAGCTTGCCGAGCGCGGCTTTATCGAGCGCCGGCGCCACGAGACGGACCGGCGCATCCAGCTTCTCTACACGACCGAACGGGCGCGCGGGCTGTTGTCCGATATGCGCGCTATCGGCGACGCGACGCGCTTTGAAGCGCTTGAAGGCATTCCCGACGAGGATCGTGAAAAACTCGTCGCCATTCTCGACCTGATGAAATCCAACCTCCTGCAGGCCTGCCGCGCGCCGGCCGACAAAGAAACGCACCATGGCTGACTCCCTCCGCATACCCGCCAATGCCAATGTCACCGCCCTTGAACCCTCCGGCCCCGCGACGGCCGAAGCAAAGATCGACACCGCTCCTCCGGCGCTGGCCGAGCCCCTGCCCGCTGAAGGCACCGCTCGCCGCCGCCGCAGCCTGAAGCGGCCGATCCTGTTTGCGCTGCTGCCGGTCGCCCTTGTTGCCGGCGGTTATTTCTACGTGACCGGCGGCCAGATTATGGAAACCGACAACGCCTATCTGCAGGCGGATATGGCCGGCGTCTCCACCGACGTCGCAGGCACGGTTGCCACCGTCAATGTGCACGAGAATGAGGAGGTCAAGGCCGGACAGGTGCTGTTCCAGCTGAAGCCGGATTCGTTCCGCATCGCGTTGGAAGGGGCGCAGGCGAAGCTTGCCGCGTCCCGCAACGAACTGTTGAACCTCAAGGCGAGTTATGCCCAGACATTGGCGCAGATTGCCCAGGTCCAAGCCGATATTCCCTATTACCAGACTGCGTTCGACCGGCAGCAGACCCTGATCACCAATGCCGCCGCCTCGCACGCGACCTATGACCAGGCCAAGCACGATCTGGACGCCGCCAAGCAGAAGGTCGCGGTCGCCAAGGCCCAGGCCGAAACGACGCTGGCGCAGCTGGGTGGCGATACCAGCCAGCCGATCGAGCAGAACCCGCTTTATCTGGAGGCCAAATCCGCCGTCGATGACGCGCAGCGCCAGCTGGAGGATACGACGGTGCGCGCGCCTTTCGATGGTGTCGTCACCAATGTCAACGCCCTGCAGCCCGGCAGCTATCTGGAGGCGGCGCAGCAGGCCTTCTCGCTGGTCTCCACCCAGAACATGTGGATCGCGGCCAATCCGAAGGAAACCGAGCTTACCTATGTGAAGCCGGGGCAGCCGGTGACCATTACCGTCGATACCTATCCGGGTGTCGAATGGAAGGGCAAGGTGGCAAGCGTCAGCCCGGCCTCCGGCGCCAGCTTCGCGCTGCTTCCGGCACAGAACACGTCGGGCAACTGGGTGAAAGTGGTGCAGCGTATTCCAATGCGCGTCACGATCGACGAGACCGCAGGCAAGCCGCCGCTACGCGTCGGAATGAGCACGCTGGTTGCCGTCGATACCGGCCACGCACGCGGCCTGCCAGACATGATCCAGAAACTTCTCGGCCATTCGACCGCGCACGCCCAAGAGTAACGGCCATGAGCAGCATCGCCTCTGCCGCCACGACGCCCGTTGCCAATCGTGGCGCCATCACCGCCTGCATCATCCTTGCGGTGATCATGCAGGCGCTCGACACGACCATTGCCAATGTGGCGCTGCCCTATATTCAAGGGAGTGTTGCGGCAAGCGCCGACCAGATCAACTGGGTGTTGACCTCCTATATCGTCGCCGCCGCGATCATGACGCCGCCATCAGGGTTTCTGGCGGCGAAGTTCGGCCGCAAGCGCGTTCTTTTGGTGGCGATCGTCGGCTTCGTAGCAGCCTCGGTTTTATGCGGTCTTGCGCAATCGCTGCCGCAGATCGTCGGCTTCCGGCTGCTGCAGGGCCTGTTTGGCGCAGCGCTCGTTCCCCTGTCACAGGGCATCCTGCTCGACATCTATTCGACCGAAGAGCGCGGATCGGCCATGGCCCTGTTCGGGGTTTCGGTGATGGTCGGGCCGGTGCTGGGCCCCGTCATCGGCGGCTGGCTGACGGAAAATATCAGCTGGCGCTGGGTGTTCTACATCAACGTACCGATCGGCGCGCTCGCTTTTGCCGGCATCAGCGTCTTCGTCAAGGAAACGAAGCTGGACACGCAGGCAAAGCTCGACTGGTTCGGCTTCGGCATGCTCAGCCTGGGTATTGCCTCGCTGCAGCTGTTCCTCGACCGTGGCGGCCAGCTCGACTGGTTTTCCTCCGGCGAAATCCTGATCGAGGCCATCGTCTGCGCCAGCGCCTTCTATCTTCTGGTCATCCACACGCTGACGACGAAAAAATCCTTCATCAATCCGCGCCTGTTCCTCGATCAGAATTTTGCCGTGAGCATGTTGTTCATCTTCGTCGTCGGCGTCACCTATCTGGCCTCGCTGGCGCTGATGACGCCTTATCTGCAGTCGTTGATGGGCTATCCCGTCGTAACCGCCGGAATCGTCATGGGGCCGCGCGGTCTGGGCACGATGGTCTGCATGTTCGTGGTTGGCCGCCTGATCGGCAAGGTCGATACCCGCATCCTCTTGTTCATCGGGCTCGCGATCACCGCCTGGGCGATGTATGACATGATCGGCTGGACGCCGGATGTGTCGCAGTGGACGATCATCTCCGTCGGCTTCATCCAGGGCGCCGGTCTTGGCTTTCTGTTCGTGCCGCTGACGACGATTGCCTTTGCGACGCTGCCTGCCGAAATGCGCGGCGACGGCACCGGGCTTTACAATCTCTCGCGCAATATTGGCTCCAGCGTCGGCATCGCCGTCGTCTCGGCCTTGCTGATCGAAAACACCCAAATCAACCATGCCTCGATCGCAGCTTATGTGACACCGTTCAACCATGCCTTCCAGGCACCGGCTGCCGCAGGGCTCGATCCGATGACGGCGGTGGGGCGTGCCTCGCTCGACAGCATCATCACGCTGCAGGCGACGATCATCGCCTATATGGATGACTTCAAGCTGCTGATGATCATGTCTTTGGCGGTGATGCCGCTGGTCCTCTTGCTGCGCAAGCCAAAGGCTCCGCCGGCAATCGACCATAGCGCCGTCATGGAATAGTCCGGGCTTACGATGCGTCAAGTTCAGGATAGTAGCGGAAAATCCCCTGCTCGTTGAACGCAAGGCGGCGTTCCGAGGCGAGATAGGCCTTGATCCGTGGCAGGTCGCGAACCTGAGCATTGAGCGCAACGAGAAACGGATATTCCGGCTCTGCCGCAGCCATCGTGTTTGGGAAGGCGTAACGCAGCCCCTCGACGAGATGAAACAGCGACAGATCGACATAGCTAAGCGCATGACCCAGAGCGTGGACCTGTCCCTCCCTGTTCTTCGCCAGCTGTTTTTCGAAATAGCTTAGAAATTTCGGCAGCCGTTCGCCGCGAAAATCCTCCGCGCGCCGCAGCGCTTCGTCCTTCTGGTCCTCATAGTAGAGCGACACGCCGATCGGATGATGGACGTCGTGGACTTCGGCGACAAAATCGGTGATGCCAAGCTGTAGCCCGTTGGCGGTTATCCGCCCCGCTTCATCGTCCGGCGCAAGGCCGAGCCGGCTTCCCAGATACAGCAGGATATTGGCGGCGTGCGAGATGACGAGGCCGCCATCTTTCAAAAAAGGCGGGGCAAACGGCGTGAAGCCCGCCGTCTTGGTCTTCATCATCGCCATCATGCGCGCCATGCCGCCGTCAGTGCGGGCGACATCGACATAATCGGCACCAGCCTGTTCCAGCGCCAGACGGACGAATTCACCCCGGCCGGGGATGCCGTCCCAGTAATAGAGCTCGTAGGTCATTGGCGTTCCTCCTGAAAGCGAATTGCTGTTTTATGCTTCAGGCCAACGGAAAAGGCCGGACGCATCGCTGCCTCCGGCTTGGATATATTGCAGATCGTCCGTTCGGCCAGCTGCCGGTTCGACGATTACTCGATATCGAAGAAATCCTTCATGCGGGAGAAGAAGCCCGCCGATTCCGGATTGTTTTCCTTCGAGGACAGCTCATCGAACTCGCGCAGAAGCTCGCGCTGGCGCTTGGTCAGGTTCTGCGGTGTCTCGATCTGGATCTGGATGTAGAGATCGCCGATCTGGCTCGAGCGCAGCACCGGCATGCCCTTGCCCTTCAAGCGGAACTGCTTGCCGGCTTGCGTACCTTCCGGCACCGAGACGCGCGACTTGGTGCTGTCGAGCGTCGCCACATCGAACTTGCCGCCGAGTGCTGCCGTCGTCATCGAGATCGGCACGCTGCAATAGAGATCGGCGCCATCGCGCTGATAGAATTCATGCGGCTTGACCGACAGGAAAATATAGAGATCGCCTGCTGGCCCGCCGCGCAGACCGGCTTCGCCCTCGCCGGACAGGCGGATGCGCGTGCCGTCTTCAATGCCGGCCGGGATATTGACCGAGAGCGAACGCTCTTCGGTGATGCGGCCCTGGCCGTGGCACTTGCCGCAGGGATCGGCGATGGTCTGGCCGCGGCCCTGACAGGTGGGGCAGGTGCGCTCGATCGAGAAAAACCCTTGAGCGGCGCGGACGCGGCCGGAGCCCTGGCAGGTGGCGCAGGTGGTCGGCTTGGTGCCGGGTTTGGCGCCGGAGCCGGTGCAGACGTCACAGGTAATGGAGGTCGGTACGCGGATCTGTGCCGTCTTTCCGGCATAGGCCTCTTCCAGCGAGATTTCCATATTGTAGCGCAGATCGGCACCGCGCTCTCGGCCACCGGACGAACGCCGCTGGCGGCCGCCGCCCATCATCTCGCCAAAGATATCTTCGAAAATATCGGAGAAGCCGCCGGCACCACCGCCCATACCGCCGCCGCCGCCCATGCCGCCCTGCTCGAATGCCGCATGGCCATACCGGTCATAGGCTGCACGCTTCTGTGGGTCTTTCAGCACTTCATAGGCGAGGCTGATCTCCTTGAACGTCTTTTCAGCTTCCGCATCACCAGGGTTCTTGTCCGGGTGATACTTCATTGCGAGTTTGCGGAAAGCGCTCTTGAGCTCTTTCTCGTCTGCTGTTTTCGCAACGCCGAGCGTTTCGTAGAGATCACGTTTCATACTTGCAGATTGTCCTGTTGAATAGGCGCGTCAAAACCGGCTGCCCGGCGGTCGCCAAATTTCCTTGCAACAGGATTTAGTAAACCTTCAAGCGCGATACCATAGGCAATACACCATCCCGGCCGTTTTTTGTCGGAAAAGCACAGAATCAGGGTGCTTTACCTTGGGCTTTTGCCGCGCAGCAACACCGCATAAGGCCGATCACGGCATGAAGCTTCCGATCGCATGGTCTGCCGTCACTGTTGCGGCCGATAGACGCTGGCAACAAAAAACCCGGAACCTTGCGGCTCCGGGTTGATGATGGGCACTTCGAAGAAGACTTATGCGGACTTCTTGCGGTCGTCCTCGTCTTTGACTTCTTCATAATCGGCATCGACGATGTCGCTATCGCTGTCGCGGGCGGCATCGGCCTGCGCGTCGGCATTGGCCGCTTCGGTCTGCTGCGATTCGTACATCGCCTGGCCAAGCTTCATCGAGGCTTCGAGAAGCGTCTGGGTCTTGGTCTTGATGTCTTCAGCATCCGGCTCGGACGCTTCGACAGCGGTCTTCAGCGAAGCGATTGCGTCGGAGATCGCGGTGCGCTCGGCTTCCGTGACCTTGTCACCGAATTCCTTCAGCGACTTTTCCGACGAATGGATCAGGCTTTCGGCCTGGTTCTTCGCTTCGACACCTTCACGGCGCTTCTTGTCGTTTTCGGCATTGGCCTCGGCATCCTTGACCATCTTCTCGATATCCGCGTCGGACAGACCGCCCGATGCCTGGATCCGGATCTGATGTTCCTTGCCAGTGCCCTTGTCCTTGGCCGAAACCTGAACGATGCCGTTCGCGTCGATATCGAAGGTGACTTCGATCTGCGGAACGCCACGCGGTGCCGGCGGGATGCCGACCAGGTCGAACTGGCCCAGCAGCTTGTTGTCCTGGGCCATTTCACGTTCGCCCTGCGAAACGCGGATGGTCACGGCATTCTGGCTGTCTTCGGCCGTCGAGAAGGTCTGCGACTTCTTTGTCGGGATCGTCGTGTTACGCTCGATCAGACGGGTGAACACGCCACCCAGCGTTTCGATGCCCAGCGACAGCGGCGTCACGTCGAGGAGGAGAACGTCCTTGACGTCGCCCTGCAGCACGCCGGCCTGGATGGCGGCGCCCATGGCAACCACTTCATCCGGGTTGACGCCCTTGTGCGGCTCCTTGCCGAACAGCTGCTTGACGACTTCCTGGACCTTCGGCATGCGGCTCATGCCGCCGACCAGAACGACTTCGTCGATCTCGGCTGCGGTAACGCCCGCATCCTTCAAGGCTGCCTTGCACGGAGCAACGGTGCGCTGAACAAGCTCGTCCACCAGGCTTTCGAACTTGGCGCGCGACAGCTTCATGGTCAGGTGCTTCGGACCGGTCGCATCCGCTGTGATGAACGGCAGGTTGATTTCGGTCTGCTGCGAGGACGACAGTTCGATCTTCGCCTTTTCGGCAGCTTCCTTGAGGCGCTGCAGAGCAAGCTTGTCGTTCTTCAGGTCGATGCCCTGGTCCTTCTTGAACTCGGCTGCGAGATATTCGACGAGACGCATGTCGAAGTCTTCACCGCCGAGGAAGGTGTCGCCGTTGGTCGACTTCACTTCGAAGACGCCGTCGCCGATTTCCAGAACCGAAATATCGAACGTACCACCACCCAAGTCGTAAACGGCGATGGTCTTGCCGTCCTTCTTGTCGAGGCCATAGGCGAGCGCTGCTGCGGTCGGCTCGTTGATGATGCGCAGAACTTCGAGACCGGCAATGCGGCCGGCATCCTTGGTTGCCTGGCGTTGCGCGTCATTGAAGTAAGCGGGAACGGTGATGACGGCCTGCGTGACCTTTTCACCGAGATAGGATTCTGCGGTTTCCTTCATCTTCTGAAGGATCATGGCGGAGATCTGCGAGGGGGAATAACCCTTGCCCTGCGCTTCGACCCATGCGTCGCCATTGTCGCCCTTGACGATCTTGTAAGGGACGAGGGCCTTGTCCTTTTCAACGAGCTTGTCGTCGTACCGGCGGCCGATCAGGCGCTTGACGGCAAACAGCGTGTTTTCCGGATTGGTGACGGCCTGACGCTTGGCCGGCTGGCCCGCCAGACGCTCGCCGTCATCGTTGAATGCGATGATCGACGGCGTGGTGCGTGCACCTTCCGCATTCTCAATGACCTTCGCGTCCTTGCCGTCCATGACGGAGACGCAGGAGTTGGTCGTTCCCAAGTCGATACCGATTACTTTAGCCATGTCGTTCTCTCCTTGCAGCGGACTGTCAGAACCCGGTCAGGCATTCATGCGACAGCCCCTAACGGGATGGTCTGTGGAATATCGCGGCGAATAGCCACGGTGATGGGGCGTATATAAGGAGCAGTGTTTCGGACTGCAAGGCATCTGAACGCCACGAAGCCGAGGAAATCAACGACTATTATGACGAGCATCACGCGTCGTTACCGAAATCAGCAACCCTACTTATCCAGGCGATTACGGTCCTCGCTCCGGAACAGCGGGGACGTCCAGCAGACAGGGCGGTGCCGGCGTGATCGTCTGCCGTAGAAAAAGCACCGCATGTTCATTGGGTTGACCGGAAGATAGGTGTCTCGCCGGTTTTTTTCCAGCCTGAATTTATCCCCGCCGCCTCAGCACCACGCACAATTGTCCGACTGAATTGAAAGCGGATGGCGTGGCCAATGATTTCGACAGACCCGGCAGCCCTGAGCCTGCCACAACTAAACTACCGGCAGGCGGCGATGGCCGTCGAAATTCGGACGCTGACCTTATGGTTGGAATGGAAGGCCGGTTTTCGCCCCAAGCAGCCACGTGTCCCGGCGGGCAATCCCGACGGCGGGCAGTGGGTTGGAGACGGCTCAGAAAACCAGCCAATCCTCGTCAACCGCCGCGCGCCGCGCGACGGGGGACAGGTCCTTATCCTTGGACGACGGCAGCCGGTGACGCCCATGCAGGAAGTGCGGCTGGCGATCAGTATCGGCCGGATGCGGGAGGCGCTGCGCGCAGTTCAAAGACGTGACCCGAACTGGCGGCCGACCCCGCAAGCCTACGAGACGGTCGAGGGGATGATCCGCGCCAATGAATTTGTCACACGTGAGGCGACACTCCGCGCACTGCAGTTAACGCTGCTGCGGACCGGCATTGGACCCTATGCACAGGAGTGGATTGCGGCGCCAGCAACCAACAGGCGGCTGAACCGGAGGGAACAGGCGCAAATTGATCGCATCGGACGTACCTATGGTTGCCATTGGTGTGGTATAAAGACACCGGGAACGCCAACGGGACATTTTGTCGGGGACCATCAAGTGCCAAAGTCGCTTGGCAGACCAAGCAGAATTTATCCGCATTGTTTGTGGTGCAGTAAATCTCAAGGTGGATTAATCTCTAACGGAAGGTATTAAATCTGTGCCTGTTGAAAAACTCACAATCACACCTGAATATCTAAGTATATACGTTGCAGGCCATAGAAAGGTTGTCATTCCTCTGCATATGGACAGACAAGGAATATTTTCTTCTCCCGACTGTATCAACATTCCAGCGCTATATTGGAACGATGGAGATACGCACGTTACATTTGGACCAGCCTCCGAGATAATTGAGGCAGGTCAGCCCGATTTCGATGGTATTTTGAATACCGTCAACAAAGAGATTATCCTTTTTGACGCACTTTATCCTCAATTTGCTATTGCACAGGTGCCTTCCGTTAAAACACGCATCCGGATTTGGATGAACCATCCCACGAGTCCCGATCAGGTGACTATCGCTTGGGGTGAATAGTCGAAGTTGAGCGCGGCAAACCCCGGGAGCGATCTGACGTCTTCAGGAAGGGATTACTTGATGTCAGTCAAGAAAATTACAATCACGCCCGAATATCTCAGCATCTATGTTGCAGGTCGTCGCAACGTCAAGATTCCTCTTCATATGGACAAGGTCGGAATATTTTCCTCTCCTGATTGTATCAACGTTCCAGCTTATTATTGGAGCGACGGCGATACCAATGTGACCTTCGGGCCAATTTTAGAAATTACAGAGTCAAGAGACCCTGATTTCGACGGAATTTTGAACACCCCCAATAACGAACTTATTTTGTTTGATGCTATTGAGCCCGAATTCGCCAGTGCAAAAGTACCATCCACGAAAACGCGGATTCGTGTCTGGATCGATCACCCGATAGAGCCGGAAAATGTTGTTATCGCTTGGGGTTAGGGACAGCGAGATTCAGCTTTCTGGACATTCACGTTGTACCTTCAGTCAATCGCAAGGCGGACTTTTATCGAATAGGAGGTTTTGACACTATGACCGTACAGCGGATGTCCATCGCCCCGGAATATGTAAGCTTTTATGTTGCGGGCCGTCGGAATGTCAGGATTCCAACGCATATGGATCGAAGGGGAGTGCTCTCTTCAAATGATTGCATTCTCATTCCAGCCCATTATTGGAGCGACGGAGACACGGACGTTACGTTCGGACCAGCCTCCGAGATTACGGAGACAAGAAATCCAGATTTCGACGGCATTCTGAACACCCCCAACAACGAGATTATTTTATTTGATGCCAATAACCCTCAATTCGCTATTTCACGCGTGCCATCCGCGAAAACTCGAATTCGGGTCTGGATGGATCATCCCATCGAGCCTTCAACCGTCGTGATAGCCTGGGGGTAAACAGAGACGCGCGTCGAATGGGTGCTATTCGATAACGCACTATCGGCCGTACAGTTAGTCACAAGGCTGGCTGATATATCAAGGAAGGTAATACTTGATGTCAGTCAAGAAAATTACAATTACGCCCGAATACCTTAGCTTCTATGTTGCAGGTCGTCGCAACGTTACGATTCCTCTTCATATGGACAGGCCGGGAATATTTTCCTCGCCTGACTGCATCAAAGTCCCTGCGCTCTATTGGAACGACGGAGACACCTCAGTGACATTCGGGCCAATTTTAGAAATTACAGAAATGAGAGACCCCGATTTCAACGGAATTTTGAACACCCCCAATAATGAACTTATTTTGTTTGATGCTATTGAGCCCGAATTCGCCAGTGCAAAAGTACCATCCACGAAAACGCGGATTCGCGTCTGGATCGATTACCCGATCGAGCCGGAAAATGTTGTTATCGCCTGGGGATAGCGGCTGTTCAAACCGGTTCGGTCATAGAATTGAAAACGAACCCATCGTCAGGAGCACCAAACGGCGGCTACAGGTCAACCGCCGGTCAGGATGTCGAACAGGGTGGTGCGGCGGGTCGCACCTGTCGTCTCGCCGACATCGGCAGGCGGCACAAGGCCGGAATTGGCGGCGTCCGCCGGCTGCTGCGTGTTTTGGTCTGCCGTCATCCGGCCGCTGGAGACCGGGGCCTGCGGAAACGCGTCGATGGGACCTTGCGAGAGGACATCGCCGATACTCTCGGGTGCTGTCTGATCGGTATCGAATGTCGGCTGGACACCCGTCGTGCCGAAGACCGGCGCGGGCGACAGGCCTTCATGGGCCGCCGTCATGAAATCATGCCAGGCCTTGGCCGGCAGACCGCCGCCGGTGACCTTCTTCATCGACTTGCCGTCATCATTGCCGAACCAGACGCCGGTGGTCAGATTGCTGGTGAAGCCGACGAACAGAGCATCGCGGAAAGACTGCGTCGTTCCCGATTTGCCGGCGGCCTGCCAGCCTTTCAGCCGGGCGGCCTTGCCGGTCCCGCGTTCGATCACGCCCACCATCATCTGGTTCATCTGGCTGACGATGGCGGGATCTAGCACGCGGGGTGGGTTGTCATAAGTGTTTTCGTAGAGAACCGTGCCATCTGCCGTCGAAATCCGCCGGATCACATGCGGCGTCGCCTTGAAGCCGCCGTTCATGAACGGAGCATAGGCCGATGTCAGCTCGACCAGACTGACTTCCGATGTTCCCAGCGCAATTGAGGCATTGGACTGCATTTCGGATTCGATGCCGAGCCGGCGCGCCAGCTTGATGACATTTTGCGGTCCCACTTCCATCACTAACTGGGCTGCAATGGTATTCAGCGAATTGGCTAGCGCATTGGCAAGCGTCACCTCGCCGCGATATTTCTGGTCGTAGTTTTCCGGTGTCCAGTTGCCGATCCGGACGGGCGCATCGTTGCGGATCGACATCGGCGTGCGGCCGATTTCCATTGCGGCGGCGTAGACGAACGGCTTGAACGCCGAGCCCGGCTGGCGCCTTGCCTTGACGGCGCGGTCGAACTGGCTATCGGCGTAATCGCGGCCGCCGACAAGCGCGCGGATGGCACCGGTGCCGTCGATCGAGACCAGCGCGGCTTGAGAGACATCCAGCTTCTGGCTGGATGCGTCGAGGCTTTCGGCCAGCGTTTCCTCGGCCTTCTTTTCCAGATTGAGATCGAGCGTCGTATCGACGATCAGGTCCTGGCTGATCTCGCCGACCATGCCCGGCAGCTGGTCCATGACCATGTCGGCGACGTAATATTGCGCACCGGACCAAAAGCTCTTGGCCTTGGTCGGCGTTTGCGACATCGCGGTCTTGATCTCGCTATCGGTGATGAAGCCCTCTTCGCGCATGGCGCCGAGCACGACCTGGGCGCGCTCTTCGGCCGCCTTCGGATCGCGCGCCGGCGACAGGCGCGACGGCGCCTTCAAGAGACCGGCAAGCAGCGCCGCCTCGCCGAGGTTCACATCCCTTGCGGATTTGTTGAAATAGCGCCGCGAGGCCGCTTCGACGCCATAGGCGTTGGAACCGAAGAACACCCGGTTCAGATACATCGCCAGAATCTGGTCCTTGGTGTATTTCTGCTCCAGCCATACGGAGAGCAGCACTTCCTGCACCTTGCGCTCCAGCGTGCGCTCCGGCGAGAGAAACAGGTTCTTGGCGAGCTGCTGGGTAATCGTCGAGCCGCCCTGCACCATGCGTCCGGTGGTGACATTGGTGAGCATTGCCCGCGCCAGCCCGAGCGGATCGACCCCGAAATGCGAATAGAAGCGGCGATCCTCGATGGCAATGACGGCTTGGGGAATATAGGGCGACATGTTTTCGAGCGACAGCGCCTCGCCGCCGGTCGTGCCGCGATTGGCGATGATATCACCGTTGACGGCCAGGATCTTGACGTTCGGCGGCCGGTCCGGAATGACCCAGGTCGTGGCGCTCGGCATGCGCGACCCGTAATAGAGCACGAGACCGCCGACGCCGATGGCGCCCCAGATGCCCAGCACAACGCACCAATAGACCAGCGACCGGATCAGACCGGTAAAGCCCCGCCCTCCGGACGAGCCGCCACGCCTGCGGGGATGTCGCGCGCTGGACTTTTTAGGAGAAGGTTTCGAGCCGCCGGATTTTCCGCCGCCGCCGCTGACGCGCTCGCCGGCATTCATGCGCAGCTCGCCGTCATCACGGCCGCGTCCGCCCTCAAAGGAAGGCTCTATCCTGTGCCCTGATGTCCGATTTCCTGCCATGTCGGGGTGGGTCTGCTCCAGCTGGGCATTGGGGGAGCGCCGGTGCCACAAGGGCCGCAACGCACGATTTCGTATCGTGCGATGAAGTGTAAATGCGGCGATTTAAGGGGGCGTTAAATTCAAGTGGTTGAGGACTGTCAGTTACTGCGTTGCTCAGGTGCACTTGCGCAACGCGGCAATAATGGCCATGTAATGATCCAGCACCACTTGCGGTGCATGAAGCAATGACATCGCTTCAGCGCGGCCAATGCACATCCGCTCGCCAGATTTTTGGAACAAGCGACAAGCGCGTCCCTCACTCTCTGATCCAGCCCGTTGCGACCAGCTCAACCGCCTCACCTGCGGGAAGGCCAGTTTTGACACGGTTCCGGCCGCTTTACCCAACATGTCAGGAGACCACCCATGCCAGCCATATCAGACAAGCCCTATGAACCGATCTCGTTTGCAAAGAAGCACCGGATATCGGTGGAAGATGCCCGGACTATCCTCGATGAGGCAGCTGGCGATAAAAAGGCTGCCGACAAGCATGCACGGCGCGTGAGCGTTTAACGCCAGACGACGGGTGCGGCACATTGCAGTGCCGTGCCGCCAACGCGGCGTTCGATTGTTGGGAACCATTCCGCCGGCCGATTCGTTTGGCAGGCGGCAACAGGAGAACCCATCATGGCCGAAACAACCAATACTGATCTTGAATCCTTGCGCGCTGAAGTGGCGCGCCTTTCCAAAATCGTCAGCGCCCAGAGCGCCCAGGCCTATAGCGACGTTCGCGACCGGGCGTCCAATGTCATGGACGCAGCCGCACCGCTCGCCAAAAAGGCCGCCAGTGTCGCCCGCTCGGAAGGCAATGCCATCGCGCAGACCGCCCGTGAACATCCGGCCGCTGCCGGAAGCGCCCTGACCCTAGCCATTCTGCTGGGCGGTGCGATCGGCTTTCTTCTAGGCGCCGCTTCCCGCGAGCCGGAGCCGGTACGCCGCCGTTACTGGTAAAAACCAGAGCACAGACAGCGATGAATGAAGGCCTCCTTTCGGGGGCCTTTTTCATGACAGGACATGGAACTTTCCGCCTGAAAACCGGTTATGCGAAGAACGATGCTGACGATCAGAACAGGGGATTTTCATGGGCCAGGTCTATCATTTCAACGTAGAGCATGACGAGCTCCTGTCGGAAGCTGAGAGAGCGTTCGATCTTTCCGCTCGCCGGCAATCCATGCCTAAAATTACGCATGAGGCGCAGGAAACACCGCGCCGCCCATAGGTGTTCAAGGCAATTGCCGGCCTCTTTACACCCGCTGCCTTTCGCAGCCAGCCCAATTGAGAACATTCGCTAAAATGCGTGAGGGTCATCATGGACACTGACAGAGAGACGAAAATCCGCCATCGCGCCTATGAACTTTGGCTTGACGAAGGCTCACCAGAGGGCAAGCAGGACGATCACTGGTCGCAGGCCGAACGGGAAATTGACAGCCTGGACATGGAAGACAGCGCTGAGGACATCAAACCGGACGTGATGCGCGAGGCAGTCCGCGAGCATGCCGACACATTTTTGGTAAAGTCCGATCTTGAGGACGCAGACCAGCGCGAGAGCGCCCCCGGCACACGCGAACAGCCATAGCCGTTAAAAAATCAGCTACGCCATAACTCATGCGCCGGGATGGCGTCCGCCAGCGTCAGTTCGCGTTCGCGCGGGCTATACGATGTGTGGCGTTGTCCAAAGCATTGCTGGACTGAACGCCGTCCCTCTTCAAACCCCTTGCGGTATTTCCGCATCCAGACAGCGCAAGCAGGGACGCGCAGATTGCAACAACCACCAATTTCGTCATCGTAAGTCTCCCATTGAGCAACCATATTTGCTCATGAAGGAAACATGACGCAGGCAATGGAAAAATCAATTCCGCTCAGCCGCAAAATCTTGTCTACCCGGACTGCTCCGGTTCATGGCGCCAAAACCGCTGGTTTTGGCGCGAGAATAAAACGGTGAAACGGCGGCGATCGCCCTTATAAAACCGAGCGAAATCAATGGCTCCGAGAAAAGCAGAATAATAAAACTTGACTAGCTGACCCCGGCAACCTATCTGAGCTTTGGTCGATATTTGTTAGATGACTTTGGTTTTTGCGACATTGTGCGCAATCGGACGAACTTTCCTTCAGATTCGAACAAAAGCTTTTCCGTAACGTTTACGGGATGGTTCAACATAATTTGCTAGAGAAAGGGATCGTTATGGCCACTGGCACAGTAAAATGGTTTAATTCCACAAAGGGCTTCGGCTTCATTCAGCCGGACGACGGCAGCCAGGACGTTTTCGTCCACATCTCGGCTGTTGAGCGCGCTGGTATGCGTGGCCTCAACGACGGCCAGAAGATCAGCTTCGAGCTCGTCAAGGACCGCAAGTCCGGCAAGATGTCTGCAGACAACCTGCAGGCGGCCTAATACCAAATCTGGCGCGATTATCCGCGCCGGAGAAATGCGCTTCCGCGGTTGACCACGGATGTACTGGCAGGAGTGTCGAAGCGTGTTGTGAAAGGTCGGGTTTTCCCGGCCTTTTTGTTTTTTCAGGGATCATGCTTTTCAAGCTTCCGCTCCCGGCCTTCCGATTTTTCCGGCTGTACCTTCAAATCGCCTCATCCGCGTTGACACTCACTGCGAACAACAGGAGCAGTGTACATGAAGGCCTTTCTCATTTCTCTTTCGGCAGCTGCGGTTCTGGCAACTTCCCTTGTTTCTGCAGGCGCCCAGGACCAAACGGCCTATGTGGACGACCGCTCGGATGGCCCGGCGCTTATCCGCTCGCTCTACAACGCCATCAATCGCCATGAATATGCGCGCGCCTACAGCTATTTCGCCCAGCCCGCCGATAGCTACGAAGCGTTTGTAGAGGGCTATGCAAAGACCGTGGATGTTCAAGTACTGATCGGTCCGGCGACACAGGAGGGAGCGGCCGGCAGTATCTATGCGCCGGTACCGGTTGCGATCAAATCGACGGAAAAAGGCGGTAAGGAAAAGATTTTTGCAGGCTGCTACGTCACCCGTATTGTCAATCCCGGCATTCAGGAGCCGCCCTTCTCGCCGCTGCATATTGAAAGTGCGGAGCTTGAGAAGGTCGAAGGGCCGTTCGAAAAGGCTTTGCCGAAAGTCTGCCATTCGCCCTCATAGAACGGGCGTCGGTTTAGGTGCCGTTTTCCTTACCCGCCTCGGCCTTGCGGCCGGCGACGAATTGACCGCGCTCGAAAATCACGACGACGGTGAGTGCGATCAGGAACGGGATGATCAGGTAGAAGAGACGGAAAATGGCAAGCCCCGCCAGGACGCCGGCCGGATCCATTTCCGGAAGGGCTGCGATAAACACCAGCTCCAGAACGCCCAGCCCGCCCGGCGCATGCGAGAGAAGCGCTGCCGAAAACGAGGCGAGAAACACGCCGAGGATGACCATATAACCGGGATTTCCGGCCTCCGGCAGGGCGAAATAGATGATGGCGGCAGCGGCAATCAGCTCGACCGGTGCAATCACCAGCTGGCGCAGCGCCAGCGAGGGTTTGGGATATTCCAGCCGGAACCAGCGGGTGTGCAACGGCCGGAACCCGACCAGACTGCCGATCACATACAGCGCGATCAGCGCCAGAATGATCAATCCAGTCGAGATCGATGCCCCGATCGGCAGGAACGTTGCGAAACGGGCGGTGATTTCCGGTTCGATCAAAAGGACGATGGCCGCCAGCATCAGCGTACCGAGCGCGAACGTGAACGAGCAGAACGCAACCAGAATTCCGGTCTCGCCCGCCGTCAGGCCCTTCGAGCCATAGGCGCGGTAGCGCACGACAGCACCGGAAAAGACCGAGGCCCCCACCGTATGCGACAGCGCATAGGCGGTGAAGGAGCATACGGTAATGAACCAGAGCGAGATCCTGTGGCCGAGATGCTCGAGCGCCAGATGATCATAGGCCGCAAGCGCCGCGTAGGCGGCAAGCGTGGCGGCGGCGGCCAAGAACCAGCTCTTCAGCGATACGGCTTTCAGGCTATCCATGAAATCGGCGGCCGAAAGGCCATGGAGCTCATGATAGAGGCCATAAAGCGAAAACACGATCGCGGCGAGCCCAATCACCGGCCAGGCAAGTTTGCGTACCGTTTTCATGAGGCAAGTATTCTTGAAATCTGTAGCTGGCAAAATGTCATCTGAACGAAAAGACCACCCCCGACCGGCCGGGTCAAGGGTGCTAACCGTTAACAGCCGCGCTGCTTAAGCCGCAAGCGCGTGGAGAATCCGGATCCAGGAGCGGATGCCCTTGTGATAGGATTGCAGCTCGTACTTCTCGTTTGGTGAATGAATCCGGTCATCCGACAGGCCAAAGCCCACCAGAAGCGATTCCATGCCGAGCATTTTCTGGAAATCGCCGACGATGGGGATCGAGCCGCCCATGCCGATCAACACGGCGGGTTTCGGCCATTCGTCCGAGAGCGCCGATTTTGCCGTGTTCAGCAGGGCCGAATCATAGGGAAGCTGGATTGCCGGCGAGCCACCATGCTTGTGGAATTCGACCGAGCAATCGGCGGGGATTTTCGAGGTGACATAGACGCGGAACGCATCCCGGACCTTTTCAGGGTTCTGCGCGCCAACAAGGCGGAAGGAAACCTTGGCGGATGCCTGCGCGGCAATCACGGTCTTGAAGCCTTCGCCGGTATAGCCGCCCCAGATGCCGTTCACCTCAGCGGTCGGCCGCGCCCATGTCAGTTCCATCACCGAACGGCCCTTTTCGCCCGACGGGATCGACAGGCCGATTTCGCCGAGGAATTTCTCCGTGGTCATCCCCAGCGTTTCCCAGGCGGCCTTGATCTGCGTCGGGGTCTCCTCGACGCCGTCGTAGAAACCCTCCAGCGTGACGCGGCCGGTCTCGTCATGCAGGCCGGCCAGGATCTGTGACAGGACATGGATGGGATTGGCAGCGGCACCTCCGAAATAGCCGGAATGCAGATCGCGGTCGGCGGCGGTGATGACGATTTCTTCGCCGACGAGGCCCCGCAGGCCAGCGGAGATCGCAGGCGTATCGCGGTCCCACATATTGGTGTCGCAGACCAGGGCATAGTCAGCCTTCAGCTCGGCAGCGTTCGCTTCCAGGAACGGCTTGAGCGACGGCGATCCCGATTCTTCCTCGCCTTCGAACAGGATGGTGACTTCGCAGGGCAGCGCGCCGTTGACCTCCTTGAAGGCGCGGCAGGCCTCGACGAAGGTCAGAAGCTGGCCCTTGTCGTCAGCCGTTCCCCGCCCGGTGATGACCTTGCGGCCACCGTCCAGCTCCTTGATCGAGGGCTCGAACGGCGCCGTGTCCCACAGATTGAGCGGATCGACCGGCTGAACGTCGTAATGACCATAGAAGAGCACATGCGGCGCGCCGGGTTTGCCGGCTGCGTGATGCGCCACGACCATCGGATGGCCGGGCGTGTCACGTACGGAGGCTTCAAACCCCAGTGTCGTCAACTCGCTCACCAGCCATTCCGCTGCCTTGCGGCATTCCGCCTTGAAGGCCGGATCGGTGGAGATCGACTGGATGCGCACCAGATCGAAAAGCCGCTCAAGGCTCTGTGGAAGATTATCGTCTGCCCGGGTGAGAATGCTGGCCGTGTCTGTCATGTCCGAATCCTTCGTTGTCGGGCCGGAACCTACTGCATAATTCCTCGAACCGGAATCGAATTCAGCAATGATGAAGGAGGTCAAAGTGCTGCAGCGGCCCTTGCGCCTCACGCATCACGCGCAGCGCAGCAGACAAAGATGAGTGCCGCTTCAGCACACTGTTTCGATGGATGAATGATCAGTGTCCCAAAAGCTGGAGGGTCAGTTCTGCGCGCCCTTGGCGATCGCCATGCGCATATATTCCAGCATCAGTTCCCGTTCAAACGTCCGAAAGCCCGACAACAGGGATTGATCGGCGGCAAGCGCGGCCTCTTTTGCCTCTTCCTCCATTTCCCTGGCCTTGACGGTCAGGAAAATCTGCTGGGCACGTTTGTCGGTCGGGTGTTTCTTGCGCAGGACCAGTCCGTCCCGCTCCATCCGGGCGAGCGTATTGGCCATCGTCGCCTGCTCGATGTCGAGACGGTCGAGCAATTGTTTCTGGGTCAGGCCCTCTTCGCTCCACAGTTCCAACAGAACCGGAAATTGGCCGGGGGCAAAGCCGAGTTTCTGGCCTCTCTCCTGCAGGGCACGGGAGAAACTTTTCGCCAAAAGGCTGGACAGGTATGTTGCTGAATCCATACGGTCGAAGGCCATGTCTATGGGTACCTCTCCCCAAGCTGGAACACAAGTTACATTGCGGGCGATGGACCGGCACGCAGGAACGTTTCACGCTGATTTGATCACAAACAAAAACCGCCATGGCGGAGGCGGGGCCACGGCGGTCTTTGTTGTAAATTGGACAAAGGCCCGGAGAGGGGGGATAGGCCTTTGTCCTTACATCTGGCTTCGGCGGGGGACAGGCCTTTGACCAGATGACGGCGTGTTCAGGTGCCGTTGACTATCATTTGTGGTGCCAAATGTGGCTTTTCAAGGGAGCACCCAGCCCTCTGCGCATTACAAATTGGTAACGTTCCTGTGAGGGCCCTCCGTTTTTGGCTGCAGACAAAAATAGCGGCTTGCCGGAATGAAATATGGACGGCCATCGCGGCCCGCGCTATCCCTTGTCGCCATGAAAAAAGGTGATCATCTCTTCCTCATCGACGGCTCCGGTTTCATTTTCCGGGCGTTCCACGCCATCCCGCCGCTGAACCGCAAATCCGATGGTTTGCCGGTCAACGCAGTCTCGGGCTTCTGCAACATGCTGTGGAAGCTTTTGACCGATGCGCGCGATACATCCGTCGGGGTGACACCAACCCATTTCGCCGTCATCTTCGACTATTCCTCGAAGACCTTCCGCAACGAGCTCTACGATCAGTACAAGGCGAACCGCACCGCACCGCCGGAGGACCTGATCCCGCAATTCGGGCTGATCCGCCATGCGACGCGCGCCTTCAACCTGCCCTGCATCGAAAAGGAAGGCTACGAGGCCGACGACCTGATCGCTACCTATGCGCGGATGGCGGAAGCAACCGGCGCCGACGTCACCATCGTATCGTCCGACAAGGATCTGATGCAGCTGGTGACGGCCAATGTGTCGATGTATGACAGCATGAAGGACAAGCAGATCTCGATCCCGGAAGTGATCGAGAAATGGGGTGTTCCGCCGGAAAAGATGATCGACCTGCAGGCGATGACCGGGGACAGCACCGACAACGTGCCCGGCATTCCCGGCATCGGCCCGAAGACGGCAGCGCAGCTGCTCGAGGAATTCGGCGACCTGGAAACATTGCTTGCCCGCGCCGGTGAAATCAAGCAGCAGAAGCGCCGCGAAAACATCATCGCCAACACTGAGCTGGCCCGCCTCTCGCGGCAACTGGTGACGCTGAAGACCGACACACCGATCGACGTGCCGCTTGAGGATTTCGAGCTGCATGCGCAGGACGGACCCAAGCTCGTCGCTTTCCTGAAGACCATGGAATTCACCACGCTGACCCGCCGCGTTGCGGCGGCAACCGAGACGGATGCGGATGCCGTCGAGCCGGCCAAAGTCCCGGTCGAATGGGGCGCGCAGGCGCATGGACCTGATCTCGACAAGGGCGATCTTGCCTCCCCGTCTTCGCCGTCCGCCCTGTCCACGTCGAAATCACCGGCAGCTGGAAGTGCTGCGGATGCGGCAGCGTCCCTGGCCAGCGTGACGGACAGCGGCCCGCTGGCTGCGACACCGCAGGCTTTGGCGCAGACACGCGCAGAACTTTTTGCAACAGCCAAGATCGACCGCAGCGCCTATGTGGCGATCCGCGATCTCGCAACGCTCGATGCCTGGATCGCCAGCGCACGCGAAACCGGCATCGTGGCCTTCGATACCGAAACCACCTCGCTCGATGCGATGCAGGCGGAACTTGTCGGCTTTTCGCTCGCCATCGCCGACAACAGCAAAAACCCCTCGGGCACCGATATCCGCGCCGCCTATGTGCCGCTCATCCACAAGACCGGCGGCAACGATCTCTTCAGCGATGGCGTCAAGCTGGCACCAGACCAGATTCCGGCCGCGGCCGCGCTGGAGCGTCTGAAGGATCTTCTGGAAGACCCGTCGGTTCTCAAGATCGCGCAGAATCTGAAATATGACTACCTGGTGATGAAGCGCCATGGCGTCAGCATCGTCAGTTTCGACGATACGATGCTGATGTCCTATGTGGCCGATGCCGGCGCTGGCACGCATGGCATGGATTCGCTATCCGAGAAATGGCTTGGCCATCAGCCCATTCCCTACAAGGATGTGGCCGGCACCGGCAAATCTTCCGTCAGCTTCGATTATGTCGATATCGACAAGGCGACCGCTTATGCAGCCGAGGATGCCGATGTGACGCTGAGGCTTTGGCAGGTTTTGAAACCGCGCCTGGCCGCCAAGAACCTCAATGCCGTCTATGAACGGCTGGAGCGTCCGCTGGTGCCGGTGCTTGCCCGCATGGAAGAACGCGGCATCACCATCGACCGTCAGATCCTGTCGCGGCTGTCGGGCGAACTGGCGCAGGGCGCTGCTGGCCTCGAGCATGAAATCTACGGGCTTGTCGGCGAAAGCTTCAATATCGGCTCGCCGAAACAGCTTGGCGATATCCTGTTTGGCCGTCTCGGCCTGCCGGGCGGCGCCAAGACAAAGACGGGACAATGGTCGACCTCCGCGCAGGTGCTTGAAGAGCTTGCGCTGGAAGGCCATGAACTGCCGCGCAAGATCGTCGACTGGCGCCAGCTGACCAAGCTCAAATCCACCTATACCGACGCCCTTCCAGGCTTTGTGCACCCGGAAACGAAACGCGTTCACACATCCTATGCGCTGGCGGCCACAACGACGGGACGCCTCTCCTCCTCCGAGCCGAACCTGCAGAATATCCCGGTGCGCACCGCCGAAGGGCGCAAGATCCGCACCGCCTTCATCTCGACGCCGGGACACAAGCTGGTCTCGGCCGACTATAGCCAGATCGAGCTACGCGTGCTTGCCCATGTCGCCGAAATCCCGCAGCTGAAGCAGGCCTTTTCCGACGGTATCGACATTCATGCGATGACGGCATCGGAAATGTTCGGCGTCCCGGTCGAAGGCATGCCAAGCGAAATCCGCCGCCGCGCCAAGGCGATCAATTTCGGCATCATCTACGGCATTTCCGCTTTCGGCCTTGCCAACCAGCTGTCGATCGAACGCTCGGAAGCCGGCGAATATATCAAGAAATATTTCGAGCGCTTCCCCGGCATTCGCGACTATATGGAAAGCACCAAGGCATTTGCCCGCGAAAACGGCTATGTCGAAACCATCTTCGGCCGCCGCGCACATTATCCGGACATCCGCTCGTCTAACCCCTCGCACCGCGCCTTCAACGAACGCGCCGCGATCAACGCGCCGATCCAGGGCTCCGCCGCCGATATCATCCGGCGCGCGATGGTGAAGATGGAGCCGGCACTGGAACAAGCCGGCCTTTCGCAGCGCGCCCGCATGCTGCTGCAGGTGCATGACGAATTGATCTTCGAAGTCGAGGATGCCGATGTCGAGCGGACCATCCCGCTGGTCGTTTCAGTCATGGAAAATGCGGCAATGCCGGCGCTCGACATGAGGGTTCCATTGAAGGTCGATGCGCGGGCTGCGCATAACTGGGATGAGGCACACTGACGGCAAGAAGCAGCCCGTAAGGGCTTGTGCTACGGTTGATTGCGCTAAGAATGTTCAGGATACGACAAGCGCCTCGGCCGTTACCGGCACCTGGCGGAAGCTGTCGAACAGGCGTTTCAGCCCTTCCTTGCCTTCCGTCGCCAGATCGAAGCGGCGGCCGAACAGCAGCCATTCGCTGCACAGGCCTTCCATCATCCAACGTAGCGCCTTGGTGGCGGACTGAGGCGTCCAGTTTCCGTTGAGAAAACCCGCGCTGCGGGCACGGTCAAACGCGCTGTCGAGCATGACGGTGTGGCGGTCATCGACCTCCTGCTGCTTTTCCAGAACCGGCAGCAGGTCGTCGCCATAGGGGCAGCGAAGCAGGATGGTGAAGATGCGCTGGCGATGCTCGTCCGCTGCCAGTTCGGTCAACCAGTCGCCTGCCGACTTCTCGATATAGCAGAGCACCTCGGCGGCCGGCTGTTCGACATCGCGGGCAATCATGTCTTCGATCGGCAGGTTTACGGTATTGTAGAGTTCGAGGAAAAGATCGGTCTTGTTGGCAAAATGCCAGTAGATGGCGCCGCGCGTGACGCCGGCCGCCTTGGCGACATCGTCGAGCGAGGCGGTGGATACGCCCTTTTCGAAGAAAACCCGCTCTGCTGCGCTCAGAATGCTGAGGCGGGTTTCTTCCGCTTCGGCCTTGGTTCTGCGCATGACGCCTCCTCGCCTTGGAAAGGCCCGCCTTTCCCGGCGGGCCACTTCCCTTATTCTGCCGGTGTGACCGTCGTGTCAGAACCGATCGGCTTCAACGTCGTTCTGCGGAACAGCTTCATGACGAACACGAAGAAGACGGGCACGAAGAAGATCGCCAGCACCGTGGCCGAGATCATGCCGCCCATGACGCCGGTACCGATGGCGCGCTGGCTGCCCGAGCTTGCGCCGGTGGCAATCGCCAGCGGCAACACGCCGAGGGTAAAGGCCAGCGAGGTCATCAGGATCGGGCGGAAGCGCAGATGCGCTGCCTCGATGGTGGCATCCAGCAAGGGTTTGCCAGCCTCCATCTGCTCCTTGGCGAACTCGATGATCAGGATCGCGTTTTTCGCCGAGAGGCCGATGATCGCGATCAGGCCGACCTTGAAGTACACATCGTTGGGCATGTCGCGCAGGGTGACGGCGAGAACCGCGCCGATAACGCCAAGCGGCACCACCATCATCACCGCAACCGGAATGCTCCAGCTTTCATAGAGGGCGGCAAGGCACAGGAAGATCAGCAGGCAGGACAGGGCCACGAGAAGCGGCGCCTGGGTGCCTGATGCGATTTCCTCACGCGACTGCCCCGTCCATTCGTAGCCGAAGCCCGGTGGCAGCTGTGCAAACAGACGTTCCATCTCGGCAATCGCCTCGCCGGAGGAATAACCGGCATTGGCCTGGCCGCTGATCGGAACCGACGGGTAGCCGTTATAGCCGACCGTCTGGGTCGGGCCGCTTGTCCATTCGATGCTGGCAAAAGCCGACAACGGAACCATGCCGCCATTCGAATTGCGGACATTGAGCTTCAGGAGGTCGGCGGTCTGCATGCGCCTGTTCTCGTCGGCCTGCACCGTCACACGCTGCAGACGTCCGGCATTCGGGAAGTCATTGACATAGGACGAACCGAGATTGGTCGAGATCGTCGAGTTGATGTCAGCAAAGGCAACGCCGAACGTATTGGCCTTTTCACGGTCGATCAGAAGATTGACCTGGGCCGCATCCGGCAGGCCATCGACGCGAACGCCCGAAATGACCTGGCTTTGTGCCGCAAGACCGAGAAGCTGGTCACGCGCGGCGGCCAATGCCGCAGAGCCCTGTCCGCCGCGATCCTGCAGGCGGAACTCGAAGCCGTTGGAGGTGCCAAGACCCTGGATCGGCGGCGGCGACAGCGCAAAGCTGATCGCATCCTTGATCTGGGACATGGCGCCGGATGCCCGGCCGGCGATGACCGAGGCGACATCGTTGGGTCCGCGCTCCGACCAGTCCTTCAGCGTCACGAAGGCGAGGCCGGCATTCTGGCCGGTACCGGAGAACGAGAAGCCGCTGATGGCGATGATCCGTTCGACGGCCGGTTCCTTGCTGAAGATCGCTTCGGTCTGCTCGATAACTTCGGTCGTGCGGTTGCCGGTCGCTTCCGACGGCAGCTGCATGCTGACGATGACGAAGCCCTGGTCCTCATCCGGAAGGAAGGAGGACGGCAGCTGCATGAACAGATAGGCGAGACCGCCGAGCAGCACGACATAGATCAGCATGAAGCGCCATGTGCGCGTCACCATACTTGCAACCCAGCCGCTATAGCCGTGCGAGGCCTTGTCGAAGCCGCGGTTGAACAGGCCGAAGAAGCCACGTTTGGTGTGGTGATGGCCCTTAGGAACCTGCTTGAGGAAGCTGGCGCAGAGCGCCGGCGTCAATGTCAGGGCGAGCAGGGCCGAGAACAGGATGGAGACCACCATGGTCAGCGAGAACTGCTGATAGATGACGCCGACGGCGCCGGGGAAGAAGGCCATGGGAATGAACACGGCCGACAGAACCAGCGTGATGCCGATCACGGCGCCGGTAATCTGCTTCATCGCCTTGCGGGTTGCTTCCTTTGGCGTCAGGCCTTCCTCGGACATGATGCGTTCAACATTTTCGACGACGATGATCGCATCATCGACGAGAATACCGATGGCAAGCACCATGCCGAACATCGTCAGAACGTTGATCGAGAAGCCCATGGCGAGCATGGCAGCACAGGTGCCCAGCAAGGCGACGGGAACGACAAGCGTCGGGATGATGGTGTAGCGGATGTTCTGCAGGAACAGGAACATCACCAGGAACACCAGCGCCACGGCTTCCAGCAGCGTATGCAGAACCTTTTCGATCGAGATCGCCACGAAGGGCGACGTATCGTAGGGAACGGAATATTCGACACCTTGCGGGAAGAAGGTCGCCAGTTCGTCCATCCGTGCCTTGATCGCCGTGGAGGTGGCGAGCGCGTTGCCGGTTGGCGTTAGCTGGACGCCGATAGCGGCGGACGGCTTGCCGTTGAGGCGCGTCGAGAAGCTGTAGTCCTGACCACCGATCTCGATACGGGCGACATCGCGCAGGCGCACGGCAGAGCCGTTGAGATTGGCTCGCAGGATGATCGCCCCGAACTCTTCAGCCGAGGTGAGCTGGCCCTTGATGAGGACGGGCGCACTGATCTGCTGCGTGATCGGGTTTGGCTGGGCGCCGATGCTGCCGGAGGCTACTTGAGCATTCTGCGCGGTGATGGCGGCATTGATATCGCCCGCCGTCAGGTTGAGGCCGCGCATCTTGTCCGGATCGAGCCAGATGCGCATGGCGCGCTCGGTGGCAAACATCTGTGCCCGGCCGACGCCTTCGACGCGCTGGATTTCGTTGAGCACGTTGCGGCTGAGATAATCGCCAAGCGAGACCGCATCCATGGACCCGTCCGTGGATGTGAGCGCAAGGATCATCAGGAAGCCGGAACCGGCCTCTTCAACCTCGATGCCCTGCTGGCGCACGGCATCGGGCAGGCGCGCCTCGACGCGGCGGACACGGTTCTGCACGTCGATCGACGCATCGCCGGAATCGGTGCCCGGCGTGAAGGTCACATTGATCGATACGCTGCCGGCGGCGCTGGACGTCGACGAGAAATACTGCATGCCTTCGATGCCGTTCAGCTCATTTTCGATGAGCCGCGTCACGCTCTGGTAGGTCTCTTCCGAGGAGGCACCGGGATAGCTGGTATTGATGGAGATTTGCGGCGGTGCCACGTTCGGATACTGCGAAATCGGCAGCAGCGGCAGCGCGATGATACCCGCGATCATGATGAAAAGTGCGACGACCCACGCAAAGATAGGCCGGTCGATAAAGAAACTAGGCATCGATCAGATCCTTACTTCGCCTGTTCGGCGGGCTTGGCGTCTTCAGCCGGCTTTTCGGCGGCACCATCCGTGCCCGTCTTTTCTGCGGCAGGCTGCGCGTCCGCCGGTTTTTCAGCGGCAGGCTGAGCCCCGGCTGCGGGCTTGGCATCGGCCGGCTTCCAGTCCGCCGGTTCGACAGGCGCGCCGGGGCGAACCTTCTGGAAGCCTTCAACGATCACCTTTTCGCCAGGCTTCAGGCCATCGCGGATGATCCACTGGTCGCCGAGAACCTGGCCGGCAGATACCGTGCGCAGTTCAGCCGTCTTGTCTTCCTTGACGATGTAGACCTGGGCATTACCGGAGGTATCGCGCTGCACGGCCTGGCTGGGTACGGCGATGGCATTTCTTTCGATGCCCTGCTCGACGATGACGCGGACATACATTCCGGGCAGAAGGTCGCCATCCGGATTGGGGAATTCGCCACGCAGGGTCACCTGGCCGGTCGTCTCATCGACGGCTGCTTCCGAAAACAATAGCTTTCCGGCATGCGGATAGGCACTGCCGTCATCCATCAGGAGATTGACCTTGGCTTCATTCTTGTCGCCGGCCAGCGCACCGTCCTGCAGCGCCTTGCGCAGGCGGATGAGATCGGTCGCGGACTGGGTGAAGTCCGCATAGACCGGATCGAGCTGCTGGATCGTTGCGAGATTTTCCGAGCCGTTGGCGCTGACAAGCGCACCTTCGGTAATCAGCGCACGGCCAATGCGGCCGCTGATCGGGGCCGTCACATTGGTATATTGCAGATTGAGCTGGGCGGTCGCGAGGCCTGCCTCGGCAATTGCCACATCGGCGTCGGCCTGCGCCAGCTGCGCAATCGCATCGTCATAATTCTGGCCCGTGGCGACGCCGGATTTTTTCAGCTGCTCCTGGCGATCGGCGGCCTGCTTGGCCTGCAGCTGCACAGCCTTGGCGCGGCGCAACGTGCCTTCGGCACTTTCGACCTGCACCTTGAACGAGGCCGGATCGATCCGGTAGAGCACATCGCCTGCATTCACATGCGAACCCTGCTCGAACACGCGCTCGATGACGATGCCGGTGGCGCGCGGACGGACTTCCGAAATGCGGGTGGCGGCGATGCGCCCCGGCAGATCGTTGGTGATCGGCAGCGATTCGGTCTTCGTCGTGATCACCGAGACCTGCGGCGGCGGATAGGACGGAGCCGCCTGCTTCTCGCCGTCGTCTTTCTGGCAGCCCGCAATCATCATCAGGCCAGCCACTGTTGCAGCCAATATCGGTCGGTTCATCCGCATCTTTGGTTCCATACGCAAAGACCAGCCGCACGGCCGGCGGTCTTTCTTAAAAGACGTCAGCTGCAGCTGGAGTTTCATGAAAATCAATGTGATACGGAGAATATCCGGGATAGATCTACCCACGCATCAATTATACAAACAGATACGTATGTTAAAATCAAAGGCAGCGCAAGCCATTGATGCGCCGCACAATAAAACGATACCGAATGACTGGTCTCATCAACATTCGGATACAATTGCGCTCGTCTATCCGCGCAGAACCCGGTCGTCGGCACCGAAACGGTGCATCGCCGTCTTGTCCGGCGTCGCATAGACGATGTCATCGACATCATATTGATGCTCGCCGAACAGGCGGACCGTCAAAAGACCGGTCACTTCGGTTTCCAGATAAAGGATGGTATCGGCGCCCAGATGCTCGACATGGATGACCTTGGCCTTCCAGTCGCCGCTGTCGCGCGCGAGCGTGATATGCTCCGGACGGATGCCGACGGTCTTTGCTTGCTCATCACCAAGCCTGCCCGCCTCGATGAAGTTCATCTGCGGCGAACCGATGAAACCGGCCACAAACGTGTTGGCCGGCTTGTTGTAGAGTTCCATCGGCGAGCCGATCTGCTCGATCTGGCCGGCATTGAGCACGACAATCTTGTCGGCCAGCGTCATCGCCTCGACCTGGTCATGCGTCACATAGATCATCGTCGCCTTCAGGCTGCGATGCAGCCTCGCGATCTCAAGACGGGTGTTGACGCGCAGGGCCGCATCGAGATTGGACAATGGCTCATCGAACAGGAAGAGCTTGGGTTCGCGCACGATAGCGCGGCCGATGGCGACGCGCTGGCGCTGGCCGCCGGACAGTTCGGCCGGGCGGCGGGCAAGGTAAGGTTCCAGCGACAGCATGCCGGATGCCTTGGCAACCTTGGCGTCCACTTCCGCTTTTGGCGCGCCCATCTGCTTGAGGCCAAGACCCATATTATCTTTCACCGTCAGATGCGGGTAGAGCGCGTAGGACTGGAACACCATGGCGATGCCGCGCTTGGCCGGCGGCGTGTTGATCACTTCCTGGCCATCGATCTGGACGCTGCCGGACGTCGCATCCTCAAGACCGGCAATGACGCGCAGAAGGGTGGATTTGCCGCAGCCGGACGGGCCGACAAAGATGACGAATTCGCCATCCTTAACGTCGAGGTCGATGCCCTTCAAGACTTCGTGATTGCCGAAGGCCTTGCGGATGGATTTCAGTTGAAGTGATCCCACGTGAGGCGCCCTTTTTGTTGTCGCATATGCCTTTCGTCCCGCTGACCGGCAGCGGCACGGGACAGGCTGTGTTAGAGTTTGACCGGCTGGCCGGTCCGTACGCTCTCATCGGCCGCAAGGCAGATGCGCAGCGACTGGACGGCATCGTCCATATGCCGTTCAAGATCGATATTTTCACTGATGGCTTTCAGCACATAGGCCTGCTCGAGATCGCAGAGTTCCTGGTGTCCCGGCTCGCCGTCCATCTTCAGGTCTTCGTCCTTGTGGACGAATTTGCCGTCTGCGCCGGTTTCGGCCTTGTGAACGCGAATAACGGCCGTCTTCGTGTGCGTGTCGATGTCGTCGGACTTGGCATTCGGATCCATGACAATCGAAACCGAACCGTTGGGCGACATCACGTCCTTCACGAAGAAGGCGGTCTCGGAGATCATCGGTCCCCAGGCGGCTTCGTACCAGCCGAGCGAACCATCCTCGTAGAGAACCTGCAGATGGCCATAGTTATACATAGACGGCGCTATTTCATTCGACAGGCGAAGGCCCATGCCGCGCACTTCCACGGCCTTGGCATCGGTGATCTGGCACATGACATCGACATAATGCACGCCGCAATCGACGATCGGCGGCGTGGTTTCCATCAACGACTTATGCGTCATCCAGGTCGGGCCGCTGGACTGCTGATTGAGGTTCATACGGAAAACATAGGGGCCGCCGAGCTTGCGGGCCTCGGCGATCAACCGGATCCAGGAGGGGTGATGGCGCAGGATATAGCCGACCACCAGCTTCTTGCCGGCCTTTCTGGCGGCTGCCACGACACGCTCGGCATCGGCCACGGTCGTTGCCAGCGGCTTTTCGATGAAGACATCGCAGCCCGCCTCGAACGCCATGACGGCATAGTCGGCATGGCTGTCGGAATAGGTGCAGATCGAGCAGAGATCGGGCTTCAACTCGTTCAGGGCCGTGGCAAAATCCGGGTGGATCGTATAGCCGGCAAGCTCCGGCGACAGCACGGGCTTGGAGCGGTTGACGAGGCCGGCGATCTCGAAGCCGGGATTGTTGTGATAGGCCAGCGCATGGCTGCGGCCCATATTGCCGAGACCGGCGACGAGGACGCGAACGGGTTTGCTCATTACTTGACTGCTCCTGCGGTAATGCCGCGGATCAGCTGCCGCGAGAAGATGACATAGAGGATAAGGACCGGGAAGATTGCCAGCGACAGGGCGGCAAGAACCGCGTTCCAATTGGTAACGAACTGGCCGATGAACACCTGGGAGCCGAGCGTGACGGTCTTGGTGGCTTCGCCGGGTGCCAGAATCAGCGGGAACCAGAGGTCGTTCCAGATCGGGATCATCGTGAACACCGCCACCGTTGCCATGGCGGGCCGCACCAGCGGCAGGACAAGGCGGAAGAAGATCGCATATTCCGACAGGCCATCGATCCGGCCGGCATTCTTCAGGTCATCGGAAACCGTACGCATGAATTCCGACAGGATGAAGATGGCAAGCGGCAGGCCCTGAGCGGTGTAGACCAGAATCAGCGCCGTCAGCGTATTGACGAGGCCAGCGGCGACCATACCCTGCAGGATGGCGACTGTGCCGAGGCGGATCGGGATCATGATGCCGATGGCAAGATAAAGACCGAGCAGCGTATTGCCGCGAAAGCGGTATTCCGACAGCGCGAAGGCAGCCATGGCGCCGAACAGCAGCGCAAAGAAGATCGAGACGACCGTGACGATCAGGCTGTTTTGGAAATAACCGATAAAATCGCCCTGTTTCAGCACCGTCGTATAGCCGATCAGGCTGAACGTTTCCGGCGTCGGCAATGCCAGGGGCGTGCGGAAGATCGCGTTCTTGTCCTTCAGGGAATTGAGGATCGTCAGGACGACCGGAAACAGCGCGATGACGGTGTAGCCGGCCAGTGCCAGGTGAACGAAGCCGGAGCGCAGCGGCGAGATGCGTGCTTTTGACATGGATCCGTCCCCTTAGAACTGGTAGCGGCGAACACGCCGCTGAATGCCGAAGAGATAGAGCGAAACGCCGGCGAGGATGATCAGGAACATCACGGTGGCAATGGTCGCGCCCATCGAGCGGTCGCCGAGCTGCAGCTGGAAACCGAAGAAGGTGCGGTAGAGCAGCGTTCCGAGGATGTCGGTCGCTCCATCCGGTCCGGCAAGCGCGCCCTGCACGGTGTAGATCAGGTCGAACGCGTTGAAATTGCCGACGAAGGTCAGGATCGACACCATGCCGATCGCAGGCAGGATCAACGGCAGCTTGATCTTCCAGAACTGGCTCCAGCCGGTAATGCCATCGCATTCGGCAGCTTCGATCACTTCATCGGGAATATTGAGAAGTGCCGCATAGATCAGCATCATCGGAATACCGACATTCTGCCAGACGGAGATCAGCGAGACCGTGATCAGTGCCGAACCCGGCTTGCCAAGCCAGGGGCCGAAGAAAGCCTTCAGCCCCACGAGATCCATGAAGAAAGGGGTAATGCCCCAGATCGGCGACAGGATGAGCTTCCAGATAAAACCGACAATGACGAAGGACAGGATGGTCGGCATGAAAATCGCCGTCCGGTAGAACGTTGCAAGCCTGAGCTTGGGGATCGACAGCATGGCGGCCAGCGCGATGCCGAGCGGGTTCTGCACCAGCATGTGGATGGCAAAGAAGATGAAATTGTTCTTCAGCGCCCGCCAGAAATCAGCCGCCCAGCGCTCTTCGCCGAACAGGACCTGGAAATTGGCAAGTCCGACGAAGGTCGATTGCCCATCGACGGTATTGAACAGCGACAGGCGCAGCGTTTCGATCAGCGGCAGGATCATCACGGCCGAATAGACGATGAAGGCCGGCAACAGGAAGACAAGGATATGCCAGCGTCTCGGCCGGGCCGGAACTTGGATTTTGTCCTCAGACGATATGGCGCTGCTCATGGCTTCTGCCGCTCCGACCCGTTTTCGCCGATCGCCGCGATATGCGGCATGGCCTGCGCTGCCGGTCCCCGCAGCACACGCCATCACCAACGCGCCTGAGGGCGCTGGCAGGATGTGATTTCAGATTACATGTTTTCGGCTGGATGCTTTTCTTTTTCGCATGAGAAAGCCCAGTCCAGGTGCCGCCCCTCATCCGCCCTGCCGGGCACCTTCTCCCCGTGAACGGGGAGAAGGGACAAGCCGCAAACTCCATAGTCCCCTCTCCCCGCTAGCGGGGAGAGGGTTAGGGTGAGGGGCAACTTCCCCGCAATCCCAATGTGGCTGTTAGCGCGCCTTACTTGGCAGGCTTGTACCAGCTGTCGAGGCCCTTCTGGAGCTTCTCGGCGGCGACTTCCGGCGTATCGGTGCCGTTGATCACGTTGGCCGATTCCACCCAGGTCTCGTTTTCGAGGTTCGGGGTGCCGCGCGACAGGATCTGATAGGTCGAGCGGATGGTCGGCTTGCACTTTTCGCGCCAGGAGACGAATTCCTGTGCGAGCGGATCGGCCATCTTCACCGGTGTCGAGTTCAGGCTGAAGAAGCCCGGCAGCGAGTTGGCATAGATGTCGGCGAATTCCGGAGAGGCAATCCAGGTGAGAAGCTTCTTGGCTTCTTCCGGATGCGCGCTCTTGGCATTCAGGCCAACGCCGATGTCGTTGTGGTCGGAGATGTAGCAGGCGTCGCCTGCAGCCTTAACCGGCGGCGGGAAAGCACCCATCTTGAATTCGGCCTGCGTGTTGAACAGGCCGATTTCCCACGAGCCGGCCGGATAGATCGCAGCGCGGCCGAGCGTGAAGAGGTTCTGGCTGTCCGGATAGGTCTGGGCTTCGAAACCGTCGCCGAGGTAATCCTTCCACTTGGCAAGAACCTTGTAGGGCTCGACCCAATCGGCGTCGGTCAACTTCTGCTCGCCCTTGATCAGGGCAGCACGGCCTTCCTCGCCCTTCCAGTAGGTCGGGCCGATATTCTGGTAGCCCATGGTTGCGGCTTCCCAGAGATCCTTGGTGCCCATGGCGAGCGGGATATAGGTGCCGTCGGCCTTGATCTTGTCGAGAGCCGCGAAGAAATCGGCTTCCGTGACTGGGATGGCGATGCCGAGCTTGTCGAAGGCATCCTTGTTGTAGATGAAGCCATGGATAACAGAGGCCATCGGCACGCAGAACGTCGCCGCGCCATCGTCCGTCGTCCAGGCGGACTTGGCGACCGGCGAGAAATTCTCCATGCCGGCGAGACCGGTCAGGTCAGCCAGATGCTTCTTGTTGTAAAGTTCGAGCGAGGCGTCGAACGGACGGCAGGTAACGAGATCACCGGCGGAGCCGGCATCGAGCTTGGCATTCAGCGCCGCGTTATACTCGGTCGGCGCGGTCGGCGCGAAGACGACCTTGATGCCCGGGTTCTTGGCTTCGAATGCCGGAATGAGCTTTTCCTGCCAGATGGCCAGGTCGTCATTGCGCCAGCTCTCGATCGTCAGCGTGACGTCTTCAGCATGCGCAAGCCCGGCGGAGCCGAGGATGCTGGATGCAAGCAGCAAGCCCTTCAAGGTAGTGCGGGTCATTACGTTCTCCCTCATGATGCGCCATTTTTGGCGCGGTTTTAGAACCCTTGGTTTCAATCTGCCGCGACAAGAGACAAGGCGCGGCGCAAGTTTTGATGAGCTTCGGCAAGCGCCGCTTCCGCAGCAGCCACATCCTTGGCCCCGGAGCCCATAAGAATGGCGACCTTAACCGAACCCGACGATGCCGTGAGATGGCGGCCTGCTTCCGTTGCGCCGATCCCGGCAATATCGGAAACGATGCGGACGGCACGGCCGCGCAGTTTTGCATTGTCGGCCTTCAGATTGACCATATGTCCGTCGTAGACATGGCCGAGCTGGATGCCGACAAGCGTCGAAAACATGTTGAACGCGATCTTCTGCGCGGTGGCGGCGCCCATGCGGGTCGATCCGGAAATCACTTCCGGCGGCGTCTGCAGGAGGATGGCGATGTCGGCATTCTGAAAGAGCAGCGCGCCCGGATTGTTGGCCATGGCAATGACCTTGGCGCCGCGTTCGCGGGCTTCATCGGCAGCGGCCAGCGCATAGGGCGTGGAGCCGCTGGCGGACACCGAAATCAGACAATCGCCAGCCCCGATCCCGGCCTCGCGCACATCCTTGCGCGCCAGCTCCATATCGTCCTCGTAACCACCGGCAAGATCGCTCAGGCTCGCGGCACCGCCGGCGAGAAGCACCACCACCTTGTCGAGCGCTATTCCATAGGTGCCGGGCAGCTCCAACGCATCGGCCATGGCCATCAGGCCCGAGCTACCGGCGCCGGCATAGGCCAGGCGTCCGCCACCGGACAGTACCGATGCAGCGATCTCTGCGGCCGCCGTGATCGGCTCGATCGCGGAATCAACGACCTTTGCCGCAGCTTGCTGGCCGGACGCAAGCAGGCGAAGGGCCAGTGCCGGATGCATCACATCCAGTCCCATCGCCTTGTCGTGGCGCTCTTCGGTCTTCGCTGACGGCATACGTTCAATCTCCTCTGCGCAAATTAATGCCAAAAAAATACCAATTGTCTAGGAAAAATTAACTTCCTGCCCAAGAAAAGTTTCGATTTTTGAAATGATCTAGCTATTTCAGTCTATTAGACGATAAATCCAATTCAAGACCAAAATCCACTTGGTAAATGGTATTTTTTTGGTATCCTTTTTCCCGGAGGTATCCATGCCACATTACATTCTGGGAATCGACGGCGGAGGCACGAGCTGCCGCGCGGCTGTAGCGGGCGCCGATGGGCGTATCCTCGGACGCGGCAAGAGCGGTGCTGCCAATATTCTGACCGATCCCGACAATGCGCTTGCCCATATTGTCGGCGCGGCCACGGCTGCGTTCGAAGACGCCCATATAGCCCCCGGCGAAGTTGGTTCCGCTTGCGCCCTGGTCGGCGTTGCCGGCAGCAATGTCGGCGATGCGGTTCATTATGTGAAGGAGCGCCTGCCGTTCGCCAAGGCCGATATCGAATCCGACGGGCTGATCGCGCTGCAGGGCGCGCTCGGCGACAAGGACGGTGCGGTGGCCATTCTCGGGACCGGTTCCATCTATATCTCCCGGCAGGGTGACGCGATCCGCTATATCGGCGGATGGGGTTTCCAGATCGGCGATCTCGGCAGCGGCGCACGTCTTGGTCACGCTCTGCTTCAGGAAAGCGTCCTTGCCTTCGACCGCATCCATCCCTCGTCGGCGCTGACCGAGGCGGTGATGGCTGAATTCAACAACGATCCGCGCGAGGTCGTGGAATTTGCCCGCGCCGCGCGTCCCGGCGAGTTCGGCCGCTTTGCGCCCTGGGTTTTCGACCATGCAAGCCGCCAGGATCCCGTCGCGATCGCACTTTTGCGCAGCAATGCACAGACAATCGACGAGGCACTCGACGCCGTCGTGGCGCAGGGCAGCCGCAGGCTCTGCCTCTTAGGCGGACTGGCGCCAATCTACCGCCCATGGCTGGCCGAGCGGCATCAGCCTTTGTTCGTGGAGCCGGAAGCCGACGCCCTGACGGGCTCGGTCGCTTTGGCGGCGAAGCGCTTTGCAGCGGAATTTGCGGCATGACCCAGCATCTCGAAGCGATTTTGCCGCTGGACGGCCTGCAGGCCGGAGGGTCCGGTCCGCTCTATCTCAAACTCAGGCAATCGCTGGAAGAGGCTATTCTTTCGGGCAAGCTCAATCATGGCGACGCGCTGCCGCCGGAGCGGGATCTGGCCGATTATGCCAGCATCAGCCGCGTCACCGTGCGCAAGGCGGTCGATGATCTGGTCCGGGATGGCCTGCTTGTGCGCCGCCACGGTTCCGGCACCTTCGTCGTCAAGCCGGTACACCGCGTCCAGCAGTCGCTGTCGCGGCTGACCTCGTTTACCGAGGACATGTCGCGCCGAGGATTGGTGACGACGGCGCAATGGATCGAGCGCGGACTGCATCACCCGTCCCCCGATGAAATGATGGTGCTCGGCTTGCCCGCCGATGCGCTCGTCGCGCGGCTCGGCCGGTTGCGCATCGCCGACGACCTGCCGCTGGCGATCGAGCGGGCCAGCATTTCAACGGAGTTCCTGCCGGACCCGATCCGCGTCGGCACCTCGCTTTACGCGGAACTCGACAAGACCAAATCGCGGCCGGTCCGTGCCGTGCAGCGCATTTCCGCCTGCAGCCTGAAAGATCCGGATGCGGCGATGCTCGGTGTTCCCGCCGGCTCCGCCAGCCTGTCGATCGAACGCATTTCCTACCTCGCCTCCGGCCGGGTGGTGGAATTCACCCGCTCGCTCTACCGGGGCGATGCCTATGATTTCGTCGCTGAACTGACTTTGTCGGATTCCTGAGAGCGGCCCAGTTAAGAGAGACACATGACCATGCAAACCAATATGCGGCGCGAAATCAACGAAATCCCGGAAGCGGCAGCCCGCCTGCTGGAGCAATCCAATGCCGCCGTCAAGGAAACCGGGGCGGCGCTGCGCGCCAAAGACCCGGCCTTTTTCGTAACGATTGCCCGCGGTTCGTCCGACCATGCCGCCTTGTTTTTAAAATATGCGATCGAGCTTTCGACCGGGCGCCCCGTCGCCTCGCTCGGTCCATCGCTCGCCTCGATCTACGGTGCGAAGATGCAGCTTCAGGGCGCCGCCTCGATCGCCATTTCGCAATCCGGCAAGAGCCCGGATATTGTCGCGATGGCCGAGGCTGCGACCAAGGCAGGCGCCGTGACGATTGCGCTCACCAACACCTTGCCCTCGCCGATTTCCGAGGCCAGCACCCATCCGCTCGATATTCTCGCCGGGCCGGAAATCGCCGTTGCCGCAACCAAGTCCTATGTCAATTCGATCGTGGCCGGCCTTGCCGTTCTCGGTGAATGGACGCAGGACGCTTCTCTGCAGCGCGCGGTCGCCGATCTTCCGGCGCAGTTTGCAAAGGCCGTGAAGCTCGACTGGCAGCCGCTTGCCGACGAGCTTGGCGATGCGGAATCGCTGTTCGTGCTTGGCCGTGGCCCGGCGCTGGCCATTGCCAGCGAAGCGGCGCTGAAATTCAAGGAAACCTCCGGCATGCATGCCGAAGCCTATTCGGCAGCGGAAGTGCTGCATGGGCCTGTGGCGCTGGTGGAAAAGCGTTTTCCGGTCATCGGTCTTGCCGCGCGCGATGCGGCGGAAGGCTCGGTCGCTGGCATTCTCGATGGCTTGAGCGCCAAGGGCGCATTGGCTTTCGTCACATCCGACCAGGCAAAGGCGACGAAGACCCTTCCATTCGTTGCCACCGGTCATCCGATCACCGATGCGCTGGCGCTGATCATTCCGTTCTACGGCTTTGTCGAATCCTGGTCGCGGTCGCGCGGACTGAACCCGGATGCGCCCGTCGCACTCAAGAAGGTTACGGAAACGAGATGAGCGCTCGGACAGCTATCACCGGAGCCCGGATTTTCGACGGCCTGTTCTGGCACGATGGCCAGGCCCTCCTGTTGGACGGCGGCGTGGTCACGGGCATCCTGCCGCAGAGCGATCTGCCTGCCGGAACCGAAACGGTCGCAGCCGACAACCAGCTGCTGGTTCCCGGCTTCATCGACCTGCAGGTCAATGGCGGCGGCGGCGTGATGCTGAACGACCGGCAGGACGCCGATGCCATCCGCACCATCTGCGCGGCGCACGCGAAATTCGGCACTACCGCCCTGTTGCCGACGCTGATCACCGAGACGTTCGACATCCGCGCGCGCGCGATTGCAGGCGGCAAGCAGGCGAAGGCTGAAAAGGTACCCGGATTCCTCGGGCTTCATCTCGAAGGTCCGCATCTCTCGGTCGCCCGCAAAGGCGCGCATGATCCGGCTTTGATCCGGCCAATGGATCAGGCCGATCTCGAGGCGATGCTGTCCTGCGCCGGGGTGTTCGATGCAATGATGGTGACCGTCGCGCCGGAAAACGCTACGGAAACGCAGGTCAAGGCGCTCGCGGACGCCGGTCTTCTTGTCAGCCTTGGCCATACCGATGCCGGCTATGCGACCATTGCCGGCTATGCTGCGGCGGGTGCGCGCACTGTGACCCATTTGTTCAACGCGATGAGCCCGCTTGGCCATCGCGAACCGGGCGTTGTCGGGGCGGCTCTCAACATTGGCAGCCTGCATGCGGGGATCATTGCCGATGGCTTCCATGTCGATCCTGTGTCCATGGGCATCGCGTTGCGGGCCAAGACCGGTCCGGGCCGCATCTTCATCGTCACCGATGCAATGTCGACGATCGGATCTGACCAGACCAGCTTTCTCCTCAATGGCCGCGAAATCTTCCGCCAGGGCGGCCGTCTGACACTGGCCGACGGCACGCTGGCGGGCGCCGACATCGACATGCTGGCCTCGGTGCGCTTTGCCCATGAAAAGCTCAATCTGCCGCTGGATGAGGCGCTGCGGATGGCTTCTGCCTATCCCGCCGACGCTGCGGGCGTCGCCGCCCGCAAGGGAAGATTGTTACCCGGCCTCGACGCCGATTTCGTGCTTTTGACCGAAAGCCTCGGCATGGCCTCAACCTGGATTGGCGGAACGCGCGTTTTCCAAGCGTAACGCCATCAAGGCGCGGCCACCAGCCGCGCCTTCAATGCTTGCACCATCTGTACATCCGTTTGCCTGGCACTGGGCGACACGAAGCCGAGCGAGACCAGCCTTGCATCGCGAGCCGGCTTTTCCAGCGAACAGGACGAATGAACTTCTGTCACCGCCAGATGCGCAAGAAGTTCACCGACGGTTTCCAGCGTGACGCCGGAGCCCGGCATGATCGAGATCCGGCCCCTGGCATGTTTGATGATCGCAGCCAGATGATCGATACCATCGGGAGCACGTTTTGCGCCGCCTGATGTGAGGATACGCTCGAAACCGAGATCCACCGCTGTCTCGACCGCTTCTGCGAAATCAGGCACCAGATCGAAGGCGCGATGCAAGGTCAGCCCCAGGCCCTGGGCGTGATCCACCAGTTCTTTTAACGCCTCTTTGTCCAAGGCTCCGTCCAGCCGGTTTGCGCCGAGGACGACACCGGCAAGACCGGCTGCCCGGGCCGCATCGATTTCAACGCGCATGACAGCGATGTCGCTGGCGTCGAAAACGAAGTCTCCCGGCCGTGGCCGGATCATCGCATAGACCGGGATGTCAGCCTTTCCCGCCAGCACCATCAGGCCCGGCGACGGCGTGAGCCCACCGACAGAGAGAGCCGAGCACAACTCGATCCGGTCGGCGCCGCCATCGATTGCGGCCTGTAGGCCAGATGCATCCTCGACGCAGACTTCGAGAAGAATATGGCTCATCTTGCCTCTCCCGCTAACCCAAGAATAGCGGCACCAATCAGGCCGGGCTCGATACGGCATTCGCCGGGAACAACGAGCGGCCGGTCGAATTTCCGCAGAATCCGCGCACGCACGGCCGTGTCGATCGCGGCGATCAGCGGCGTCACATTGGAAAGACCGCCACCAATCGGCACGATCGTCGCACCGGTAATATTGACCGTCAGCGCCAGCGGCGAACTGATGAGATCGACCAGCACATCGATGGTGCGGGCCGCCTGCGCATCGCCGTTTTGCCAGAGCGTGGTGATCTCGTGGCTCTCCAGGCGCTTGCCATGCAGGGTCAGGTGCAGACGCTCCATGCCACGGGCGCCGCCGATCGTATCGACGCAGCCGCGCTGTCCGCAGCCGCAGTCAAAAACCGGGATCGCGACGGGGGGCGTACCGGCCATCGCAGCGACTGCAGGCCCATGGCCCCATTCGCCGGCAAAACCGCCCTCGGCATTGATGAGCCGGCCATCGACCACGAGGCCGCCGCCGACCCCGGTGCCGAGGATGGCACCGAGCACGATCCGGTAACCGCGCCCGGCGCCGGCACCGGCCTCGGCCAGGGCAAAACAATCGGCGTCATTGGCAATCAGAACCGGCAGGCCGAGCAGCTCGGAAAGCTCCGCACCCAGCTTGCGCCCATCGATGCAGGGAATATTGGCGCATTTGATGGCCTGCGTTTCCGGATCGACGACGCCGGTGATCGACATGGCAATGCGGTCCGGCTCTTCGCCGGCTTCAGCGATGACATCGCGCAGAGTATCGACGAAGGCGTTGAAATCATCGAGCGGTGTGACGCGGCGCTTGAGCGGCAGGATTTGGTCCGGCGCATGCGCTACGGCGCCCTTGATCGCCGAGCCGCCGATGTCGAAGCAGACGATCATGCATCACCGCGAATGACGGCTTCCGCCGAAAGGGCGGCCGACAGCAGCGCCTCGTCCTGCTGCCTCTGACCGGAGATCAGCAAGCCGACCGGCATGCCGGCCGCGCCGGTGCCGCAGGGGATCGAGACGCCGCATCCATCGAGGAAATTGCCGATCGAGGTGTTGCGCAGGGTCCGGCCATTGATCTTGAAGAACAGCTCGTCATCGGCCAGCAGCGGCGCGATTGGTGGTGCTACATGCGGCACAGTCGGATGGATAAGCAGCTCGCCGGGCTCCAGAGCGTCGCTGAAGGCGGCGATCAGCCGCTGGCGCGCATCGAGGATGGCAATGTAATCCGCCACCGTGATCTTTTCGCCCGGCTGGGTGCGGGCGACGACGCGCTGATCCATGCGCGCCGCTTCCGGCCCCTCCAGCCGGGCCTTGTGAAGCGCGAACGCCTCAGCTGCGGCCAGTGCGCCGTGGCGTGCGCCGATCTCGAAAATCTCGGCAAAAATCGGGAAGGCGCGGCGGCGGACGCGGGCGCCGGCCTTTTCCAGCCGTAATACCGCAGCCTCGAATGCGGCTACGACTTCCGGCTCGGCATCGTCGAAAACGATGGTTTCGGGAATGACGAGTTTCAGACCGCCCAATTCGGTCCGGCCAATATCGGGTGCGGTACGCCCGCGCATCGCGGCATCGATCCAGATGGCATCCGTGACCGAGCGGCAAAGCGGCCCGAGCGAATCGAGGCTCTTGGCCAGCGGAAAGACGCCGCGCATGGAATAGCGCCCGCGCGTTGCCTTAAAGCCGACAATGCCATTGAAGGCGGCGGGAATGCGGATCGAGCCGCCGGTATCGGTGCCGATCGCGACCGGAACCAGCCCGGCCGCCACAGCGACGCCGGATCCGGCCGACGAGCCGCCGGGGATGCGCGGCACATCGCGGGATGCAGGGTTGTGCGGTGTGCCGTAATGCGGATTGATGCCGATGCCGGAAAAGGCGAATTCGTTGAGATTGGTGCGGCCAAGGCAGACCATACCGGCGCTCCCGAGCGCTGCGACCACGTCGGCATCGGCGGTTGCGGGCGGATGACCGGCGAGAACGGCCGAGCCTGCGGTGGTTACAGCGCCTTTCGTATCGAACAGGTCCTTCCAGGCGATGGGAATGCCATCCAGCAAGCCGAGCGATCGTCCCGACCGGATACGCGCGGAGGCTGACCTGGCCTCGGCAATGGCACGCCCGCCAAGAACTTCGGTAAATACAGCCTGATCTTCGTAGCTGGCTATCTTTCCCAGCGAGCGTTCTGCCAGTTCCACAGGATCGAGCGCGCCGGACTGTAGCAGCACCGAAAGCCCCGCCACCGACAAGTTTGCGTCCACTCCATCCATCGTCCCGACACTCCAAAGCTGCTTGATACCGTCACCATAACGGCGCGGCGGCGGTTTTGGCAGTCCAAACAGCGGCGCCGCACATGATTTTCGCAGGCTTTTCAAAGCCTCCGGCTCCCACGGCCTTGCCCACCCCACATCCCCCGCCTACATGCGCATCCAGCGGCAACCATGCGCGCAAGGAGATACCGGATGATACTCGACGCGGCGCGGCTTTCCTTTGCCAATCTTTTCGCGCCGGAAACGCGATCCGTGTTCTGGAAGGTGCTGGGTCTGACCCTTCTCGCGCTGGTCGGGCTATGGTTTGCGCTGCGCGAGCTGTTCATCTATCTCGCTTTGCCATGGCTGGACGCGCTTCTGCCGGGAACGCCTGATTGGGCCGGCTGGCTGACATTCATCGTCACGATTTTCGCCAGTCTGGGGCTTGCTTTGGGTCTGGCGCTGCTTCTTGCGCCCGTCACCGCGCTGATTGCCGGCTTTTTCCTCGATGACGTCGCCGAAGTGGTCGAGAAACGCGACTATCCCCAGGAGCCTGCGGGACGTCCCCTGCCGCTGGGCGAGGCCATTTCCGGCACGCTGAAATTCCTTGGCGTCATCATCATCGGCAACATCATTGCGCTTTTCCTGCTGTTAATCCCCGGCGTCAATCTGATCGCGTTCTTTCTGGTCAACGGCTATCTGCTCGGGCGGGAATTCTTCGAATTTGCCGCGATGCGCTATCGCTCGCCCGCAGACGCCCGGCTGTTCCGCGCCAAGCATTCCGGCACGGTTTTCTTGAGTGGGCTCTTGCTTGCGGCGTTTCTGGCCGTGCCGCTTCTCAACCTTCTGACACCGCTTTTTGCCGCCGGCATGATGGTTCACCTGCACAAGAAATTATCGCAGCGCGATCCGGGATTTCAACGGCAGCTCAATTCCGCCAAAGCTGCCTTCGGAAGATGATTGTTTAATTTGTCAATATTGACAAATTGTCAATCCGAATGGATAAGGCGTCATGTCTCATCCGCTCACGCCCTTCATTCCCGTCTGCGATGCCATCGCCACGCTGTTTTCACCGCATGTGGAAGCGGTTCTGCACGACCTTGAGACCGGCTTGATCTTCCATATCGCCAATGCCTTTTCGCGGCGGCGGCCGGGAGACAGCTCACTCAACGAGGCTGGACTGGCATCGACGCTCGACGAAGACGTGATCGGCCCCTACAGCAAATCCAACTGGGATGGCCGCAGGCTGAAGGCCATCACTTCCGTACTGCGCGATGGGGAAGGCAAGCCGGTCGGCCTCCTCTGCATCAACCATGATATCGAGGTATTTGTCGGCATCTTCCACCAGCTGAAATCGATGATGGATATCGCCTCGCCGCTGCCGAAGACTTCCGCGCTGATGGCGCAGGATTGGCGCGAGGCCGTCAATTTGGTGATCGGGGAATTTCTGACACAACACCGGACGAGCCTTGCGGGGCTGACCGGCTCCGAGGTGGACGGCCTGTTGGCACTTCTTGAAACACGCGGCGTCTTTGCCATCCGCAAGGCCGTTCCCTATGTCGCCGAGATTTTGAAACTGTCGAGAGCCACGATCTACAACCGTCTTGGCGCGATCCGCCTGAAACAGGACGCCGCCCCGCAAGGAGAGCCGCAATGAACAAGCCGATGCGCGATTTCGTGCTCGAAACCTTCATGTCGAAATGGGAATTCACGGCAAAATACAACATGACGGCCTCGGACGCCGAAAGCATGCGCCTTCCCGACCTTCTGGCGATGGCGAGCGACGAGGACCGCGAAGATTTTGAGACGCTCAGCCTTGGCTATACCGAGACATTTGGCGCCCCGGCGCTACGGCAGGAAATTGCGCGGACCTACGACACCGTCCAGTCTGACGAACTGATCTGCTTTGCCGGCGCTGAAGAGGCGATCTATGTGGCGATGAAGGTGCTTTTGACGGGCGATGACCATGCTATCGTCATCACCCCCAATTACCAGGCCGCCGAAACTCTGCCGCTGAGCATCTGTGCGGTCACGGGCGTGGCGCTGGATATCGACGATGACTGGAACCTAGACCTCAGCAAGATCGAAGCCGCGATCCGGCCAAATACAAAGCTGATCTCTATCAACTTTCCCAACAATCCGACCGGCAAGATCCTGCCGCGCGCGACATTCGATGCGCTCATCGAGATCTGCCGCAAGCATGGCATCTGGCTGTTCAGCGATGAAGTCTACCGGCTGATCGAGAAGGACGAGGCATTGCGCCTGCCGCAGGCTGTCGATGCCTATGAGCGGGGGATTTCGCTCAATGTCATGTCGAAAGCCTATGGCCTGCCGGGCCTGCGCATCGGCTGGCTTGCCTGCAAGGATCAGAAATTCCTGACGCGGTGCGAGCGTTACAAGCACTTCCTGTCAATCTGCAATTCCGCTCCATCAGAGGTTCTGGCTCGCATCGGTCTGAAGAACCGGGACACGATCCTGACCCGCACGCGAGCGATCGTGCGCTCCAACATTGCCGACTGGAATGCCTTCTTCGACGATTTCCCGCATCTGTTCCACTGGCGCGAGCCGGATGGCGGTTGCGTGGCGTTCATCCGCTACAAGGGGCCGGAAGGCGTCGAGGAATTTGCACGGCGTGCGGTGGAGGAGGCAGGCGTGTTTTTCCTGCCGTCGAGCGTCTATCATTCGGAGCTGACACCGGTACCGCAGAATTGCCTGCGCGTCGGCTTTGGCCGCCTGCATATGCCCGAAGGTATCACCGTTCTGCGCAACTGGCTGACCCGGAACAGTCCTTAAAGATAAGCCGGCTAAAGGTCTGCTTCGCGCAGCCGGTATCCGACACCGGTTTCGGTGGTGATATACTGCGGCTGGTCCGGCGTCAGCTCGATTTTCTGGCGCAGCTGGCGCACATAGACGCGCAGATACTGCACATCGTCGGCATTGCCCCAGACTTCTTTCAGCAGGAACTTGTGCGTCAGCACCTTGCCCGCATGCTGCACCAGCATGCGCAGGATATCGTATTCCTTCGGCGACAACTTGACCTCGCGGCCATCGACCTTGACGATGCGCTTGACAAGATCAACCGACAGGCCGCCCGTTTGGAACAGCGGTCTTTCCCCCTGCTGCTGCAGGCGGTGGCGAAGCGCGACGCGGATGCGCGCTACCAGTTCGTTCATGCCGAAGGGCTTCGTCACATAGTCATCGGCGCCCAATTCCAGCGCCGTCACGATCCCAGCCTCGTCGGTCCGGCTCGACAGGATGACGATCGGCAGCGTCAGGCCCTCCTCGCGCCAGCCGCGCAGCAGATCATGGCCGGCCATATCCGGCAGGCCGAGATCGAGCAGGATCAAATCGGGCAGGTCGGCCTTGACGCTTTCGCGTGCCGCCTTGCCGTTGCCGGCCTCGCTGACGGCATAATCCTGCGTTGCCAGACCGACGCGCAGCAGCCGGCGGATCGGCGGCTCATCATCGACAACTAGGATTTTCACCGCTGACACCGTCATTTCATGTCCTTGAGGTTGGGGGCATCCGTGAGCAGCGGCAGGCTGATGGTGAAGACAGCACCGGAGTGGCCGATGCGATTTTCTGCAACGATGGTTCCTCCCAATGCCTCGACGAAACCCCGGCAGATGGAAAGACCAAGCCCCGTTCCGGCCCGCACGTGATCACCCTTGCGCACCCTGTAGAACGTATCGAAGACCCGTTCCAGATCACCCTGCGGAATACCCGGCCCCTCGTCGGAAATCCGGATCAGGATACGCTCTCCGCTGCTTTCCGCGCGAACGCCAACGGTCGAGCCTTCCGGTGCATATTTGGCGGCATTGTCGAGCAGGTTGAACAGCACCTGCTCGAACAGAACCGGATCGACCCTGATCATCGGCAGATCGGCGGGAACATCGACATCGACGTGATGAGCAGCCAGGATCTTGCGTGCCCTTGCCAGCGCGCTGCCGACGATGTCGCCGGTATAATGGAAGGCCGCATTCGGCTCCATGGCGCCGGATTCGATCCGGGTCATATCGAGCAGATTGGCAATGAACCGGTTCAGCCGCTCGGATTCGTCCGTCACCGTGGTCAAAAGCTCGGCACGGTCTTCCTCCGGCAAAGCCGATTGATAATCGCGCAAGGTGCCGGCAGCGCCCATGATGGCGGCAAGCGGCGTCTTCAGGTCGTGCGAAATCGAGGTCAGCAGCGCCGAGCGCAGACGCCCGGCCTCCTCGACCAGCCGCGCATTATCCACATCGGCGACCAGCTGCACGCGCTCGATGGCAAGGGCGGCCTGATCGGCGAGCGCATCGAGCAGCCGCTGCTGTTCCGGACTGAGCAACGGGCCCTGCCGGTCATTGTCGAGACCGATGACACCGACGGCGGCGCGGCCGGTGCGCAAGGGCACATACAGGCGTTTGGCGCCCGGCAGCGTATCGGCACCGCAGCCGGCGGCGCGATTGTGCTCCCAGGCCCAGCGGGCAGCGGCAATATCGGCGTCGTCGAGCGTATCGTCCGGCGGATAGCCGGCTTTGACCGCGATCGTGCCATCCTCCGGCAGGAGCAGAACGACCCGTACTTTCAGCATGGACGCAAGCTGGAAGGCCGTTGCCCAAAGCACGTCGTCCAGCGTGCCGGTGCCTGCGAGCTTCTTGCTGAACAGATAGAGGTCTTCGGTGGTGCGCGCCCGCAGCCGGGCGGCGGCGGCCTGCCGTTGGACGCTGGCCGTCAGGTTGCTGGCGATGATCGCCACGATGAAGAACAGAATAAACGCGACGACGCTGTCGGGATCGCTGATATCCAATGTATAGAGCGGCTGCAGGAAGAAGAAATTGAGGCACACGGCACTGACGACGCTGGCATAAAGGGCGGGTTTCAGCCCTTCCGTCACGGCTGTGGTCAAAACGGCCATCAGGAACACCAGCGCGATGTTGCGCACGTCGAGAGACTGGTCGAGCAGGAAACCGACGCCGAGGGCGCAGCCGACGTAAAACGTTGCCAGGCTGTAGGGCCGGAACTTGAATTGGGCCGGTGCAGGCGCCGTCTTGACGCCGGTTGCAACAGATTCGCCCTCGCGGTCGTCACCGGCAATGACATGGACGCTGATATTGCCCGCACGCCGGATCAGACGAGTGGTCACCGAGCCGTGCAGCCATTCACGCCAGCCGGAGGTTTTCGGCGTACCGGCAATGATATGGGTGACATTGCTGGACGCGGCGAAGCGGACGATCTCCTCGGCCTCGTCCGAGCCCGGCCGCGTCAGCGCTTCGGCGCCCAGCCGCTCGGCCAGCCGCAGCGTGGCGGCGATGCGGTCGCGTGCGGTCTCCGACAAATGGATCGAGCGCGCCGTTTCCACATGCAGCGCCACCAACGGCGCGCGCAGGCGGTCCGCAAGACGGGCGGCATAACGCACCAGCGATGCGCTGCGCGGCGCGTCATCGACGCAGACCAGCACCCGGTCGCCGGCGGCCCAGGGACCTGAAATCGCATGCGCCTGCATATGCGTCAAAAGCTGCTCGTCCACCCGCTGCGCGGTCTGGCGCAGCGCCAGTTCGCGCAGGGCCGTCAGGTTTCCCGGCGAAAAATAGTTTTCCAGCGCCCGCTGCGCTGTCTTCGGGATATAGACCTTGCCGTCATGCAACCGCTTGATGAGGTCTTCCGGCGTCAGATCGATGATCTCGATATCATCGGCCCGGTCGATGATCGAATCTGGAACGGTTTCGCGCACGCGGATACGGGTGATCTGGGCGACGACGTCGTTCAGGCTTTCGACATGCTGGATGTTGAGCGTCGAATAGACGTCAATGCCGCGCGCCAAAAGCTCCTGCACGTCCATGTAGCGTTTCGGATGCCGGCTACCGGGCGCATTGGTGTGGGCCAGCTCATCGACGAGAACGAGGCCGGGGCGGCGGGCGAGAATGGCATCAATATCCATTTCCTCGAGATGGCGGCCCTTGTAGTCGATCGTCGTGCGGGCGATGACCTCGAACCCATCCGCCAGCGCCTGCGTTTCCTTGCGGCCATGCGTTTCGACAACGCCAATGACCACATCGACGCCATCTGCCTGCTTGGCATGGCCGGATGTGAGCATTTCATAGGTCTTGCCGACGCCGGGTGCGGCACCCAGAAAGATTTTAAGGCGGCCGCGCGTTTCCTGCTGCGCCCGCTGTAACAGGGCATCGGGAGACGGTCTTCCAGCCATATCGCGGACATCGTCCCGCATGCGCGCTTGTCTTTCCTCATCAATGCCGAAAAGCGGCAGAATGCCGCTTTCGACCATAGCGCACAGGCCCCAAAAGCCCAGAGGATTTGGGACCTGTGCCGTCAATCAGATTCGTCCGCAGCAGCTCTGCATTGCAGGGCGCTGCCAGGCAGCAAATTTGGCTAGACAGCTTTATCAAGCGCCATGTTCAGCGCCAAGACATTGACCGCCGGCTCGCCGAGTATACCAAGCTCGCGGGCCTCGACGGCCTGATCGACCAGCGCACGGACCTTGGCCTCATCCAGGCCACGCGCCTTTGCAACGCGCGGCACCTGGAAATAGGCGGCTTCCGGCGTGATGTGCGGATCAAGGCCGCTGCCGGAGGCGGTAACCAGATCCATCGGCACGGCAGCGCCGGGATTGGCGGCCTTCAATGCGTCCGCTTCGGCCTTGATCCGGTCGAGCAGCTTCGGGTTGGTCGGGCCGAGATTGGAGCCGCTGGAGGAAGCGGCGTTATAGCCGTCACCGGCAGCCGAGGGGCGGCCATGGAAATAGGTGTCGCCGGTAAAGGCCTGACCGATCAGGGCGGAGCCGATAACGGTCCCGTCCTTTTCAATGAGGCTGCCACCCGCCTGATGCGGGAACAGGGCCTGGGCGATGCCGGTCATGCCGAGTGGATAGGCAAGGCCGGTGATGATGGTGATGGCAACGATCATGACCAAAGCGGGCCGCAATTGTTTCAGCATGGGACTATTCCTTTAAACAAGACCAAGGGCGGTGATGGCCATATCGATGGCCTTGATGCCGATGAACGGCACGATGACGCCGCCGAGGCCATAGATGAGCAGATTGCGCGACAGCAGCGCACCGGCACCGACGGCACGGTATTTAACGCCCTTCAGCGACAGCGGGATCAGCGCGACGATGACAAGCGCGTTAAAGATGATCGCCGCTAGGATGGCGCTTTGCGGCGAGGCAAGGCCCATGATGTTCAGCGCCGAGAGTTGCGGATAGAAGGCGAGGAACATGGCCGGGATGATGGCAAAATACTTGGCGATGTCATTGGCGATCGAAAACGTCGTCAGCGCGCCCCGGGTCATCAGCAGCTGCTTGCCGATCTCGACGATCTCGATCAGCTTGGTCGGGTCCGAATCCAGATCGACCATGTTGCCGGCTTCGCGGGCGGCGACCGTACCGGTGTTCATGGCAACACCGACATCGGCCTGGGCGAGCGCCGGCGCGTCATTCGTGCCGTCGCCGCACATGGCGACAAGCTTGCCCTTGGCCTGTTCTTCGCGGATCAGCGACAGCTTGTTTTCCGGCGTTGCCTGGGCAAGGAAATCATCGACGCCGGCTTCGGCCGCAATCGCCGCTGCCGTCATCGGGTTGTCGCCGGTGATCATCACCGTGCGGATGCCCATGCGGCGCAGTTCGGCGAAGCGCTCGCGGATACCGCCCTTGACGATATCCTTCAGGTGGACGACGCCCATCAGGCGGCCGTCGCGCGCAACGGCCAGCGGCGTGCCGCCGGATTTGGCGATCTCGTCGGCGATCGCCTGGATTTCGCGGACGGTCTCGGGGCGTCCCGCAGCGTTCAGACTGCTGACATAACTCAGGACCGCATCGACGGCGCCCTTGCGGATCGACGACCCCTCGATATCGACACCACTCATGCGGCTCTGCGCGGTAAAGGGCACGAAGGTCGCATGCAGCTGCGCCATATCACGGGCACGAATGCCGTATTTCTCCTTGGCGAGCACGACGATGGAGCGGCCTTCCGGCGTTTCGTCGGCCAGCGACGCCAGCTGTGCGGCATCGGCGAGATCCTGCTGCGACACGCCTGAGACCGGGCGAAGTTCTGTGGCCTGGCGGTTGCCGAGCGTGATCGTACCAGTCTTGTCGAGCAGCAGCGTATCGATGTCGCCGGCGGCCTCGACGGCACGGCCGGACATGGCGAGAACGTTGAACCGCACCAGACGGTCCATGCCGGCAATACCGATGGCCGAGAGGAGCGCACCGATCGTCGTCGGGATCAGGGTCACGAACAGGGCGACAAGCACGATCACCGGAATGGAGCCGCCGGCATAGGTGGCAAAGCTTGGGATCGTCACCACGGCCAGAACGAAGATCAGGGTCATGCCGGCAAGGAGAATATTGAGCGCGATCTCGTTCGGCGTCTTCTGGCGTTCGGCACCCTCGACCAGCGCAATCATGCGGTCGATGAAGGTGGAGCCGGCAGCCGCACTGATGCGCACCCGGATCCAGTCGGACAGGACCTGCGTGCCGCCGGTGACGGCCGAGCGGTCGCCGCCGGATTCGCGGATGACGGGCGCGGATTCGCCGGTGATCGCCGCCTCGTTGACGGAGGCGACCCCTTCGATGACTTCGCCATCGGAGGGAATGATATCGCCGGCTTCGACAAGGACGACATCGCCGACCTTGAGGCTTGTACCGGAGACCATCTTGAAGCTTTTCAGATCGGATCCGGTCAAAAGCTTGGCCTGGGTTTCGGTGCGGGTCTTGCGCAGCGATTCCGCCTGTGCCTTGCCCCGGCCTTCGGCGACGGCTTCGGCGAAATTGGCAAAGAGCACCGTGAACCACAGCCAGATATTGAGCTGCAGCGAAAAGCCGAGGCCCTCGCCGCCGGTCGCGAGATCGCGAAGGAAGAGGACGGTGGTCAGCGTCGAGACGACGGCAACGACGAACATGACCGGGTTGCGGGCCAGCGTGCGCGGATCAAGCTTGACGAAAGCCGAACCGATCGCCGGAATGAGGATGCGAGAGTCCATCAGGCTCGCAGATTTGGACTGGCTCATCAGAGAACTCCAGTTTCTATTGTGTGTGACATCACGGCGACCGCGTCAGCCGTGGAACAATTCGGTAAAAGCGTGGGCAAGACCGCCGATCACCAAGAGGACCAGCATGAAGGCGATGATGATGCTGGTTGCCTGTGGGGCGGCTGCTCGCGGCGGATCACCGTCACGAGGATTGAGGAGCCTTTTGAACTTCTGCTGGAACAAGCGGTTCATGGCGGCACCTTAAAAGGTCTGGCCCGAGATCATCGCCAGGTGCTCGACGATCGGTCCGAGCGCCAGCGCCGGGAAGAAGGTGAGACCGCCGACGATCAGGATGACGCCGCACAGAAGGCCGACAAAGAGCGGACCATGGGTCGGGAACGTTCCTACCGAAGCCGGCACCGTCTTCTTCATCACCAGCGAACCGGCAATGGCAAGCGCTGGGATGATCACCAGGAACCGGCCCATCAGCATGGCGATACCAAGCGTGATATTGTACCAGGGCGTATTGCCGGTGAGGCCGCCGAAGGCCGAGCCGTTGTTGGCGGCAGCCGACGTATAGGCATAAAGGATTTCCGAAAAGCCGTGCGGGCCGGGATTTCCGATCGAGGCGACGCCGGTGGGCAAGAGGACGGCGACGGCGGTGAAGCCGAGCATGGTGGCGGGCAGGATGAGGATGGCGAGAACGGCCATCTTGACTTCCTTGGCCTCAATCTTCTTGCCGAGATATTCCGGCGTGCGGCCAACCATCAAGCCGGCGACGAAGACCGTCAGGATGACGAACATCAGGATGCCATAGAAACCGGCACCGACGCCGCCGACAATGACTTCGCCCAGCTCCATGTTGATCAGCGGGATGAGGCCGCCCAGAGCCGTGAAGGAACCGTGCATGGCATTGACGGCGCCGCAGGAGGCTGCGGTCGTGACGACGGCAAACAATGACGACAGGACAATGCCGAAGCGGACTTCCTTGCCTTCCATATTGCCGCCGTCGAGGCCGACGGCATGGACGAGCGGGTTGCCTGCCGCTTCCGCCCAGTAGGTCACTGTCACACCGGCCAGGAACAGCACGCCCATCGTGGCGAAGATCGCCCAGCCTTGGCGCTGGTTGCCGACCATGCGGCCGAAGACGTTGGTGAAACCGGCACCGATAGCGAAGATCGTCACCATCTGGATGAGGTTGGAGATCGCGTCCGGATTTTCAAACGGATGCGCGGAATTGGCATTGAAAAACCCGCCACCGTTGGTGCCGAGCATCTTGATCGCCAATTGCGAGGCGACCGGGCCAAGCGCAATGGTCTGCTGCGCACCTTCGATGGTGGTTGCCGTTACATAGGCACCGAGTGTCTGCGGCACGCCGAGATAGACATAGGCGATCGTCAGGAGAATGCAGAGCGGCAGGAGGATATAGAGCGTTGCACGGGTCATATCGACCCAGAAATTGCCGATCGACTTGCCCGATGCGCGCGCGAAACCGCGAATGAGCGCTACGGCGATGGCCATGCCGGTTGCGGCGGACGCAAAATTCTGCACCGTCAGACCGGCCATCTGCACGAGATAGGACATGGTGCTTTCGCCACCATAGTTCTGCCAGTTGGTGTTGGCGACGAAGCTGGTGGCCGTGTTGAACGAAAGCTCGGGTCCGACAGCCGTCATCCCGGCGGGATTGAACGGCAGGACGCCCTGAAACCGCTGCAGCGCATAGAGAATGACAAAGCCTGCGAGATTAAAGAGGAGCATGGCGAAGACATAGCTCGTCCAATGCTGCTCTTCCTTCTCGCTGGTGCCCGACAGCCGGTAGAGGCCGCGCTCGACCGGCACAAGAAGCGGCGACAGCAGGGTGCGCTCACCGCCGAAAACGCGCGTCATATAGGCGCCGAGCGGCTTGACGAGTAAAATGACGATCCCGCAGAAGATGAGGATCTGGATCCATCCGTTGAGTGTCATGGCAATAACTTTCCGAACCTGGCGTTGTTAGAAGCGCTCAGGGCGAATGAGGGCGTAGGTCAGATAGGCGAGGAGAAACACGGTCACGCCGGCTCCGAGCACATAATCGACAAGCATTCTCGTAATCCTTCGAACTAGAGACGGTCGCAGGCCCGGGTATAGGCAAACGACAGCACGAAAAACAAAACGCCGATCCCGATCAAGACAATATCCATCATCGATCCAGGCTCCTTTTGTTGAATTTCATCTTTCCCTCCTCTTCCAAGCAGGGCTGCGACGCGAAAGAGGCCCCGCTTGATCCTGTATGACACATGATCCGGGACCTGAATTCCACGCCAACTATGCTGCCGAACCGCATTAGCGTTCGAGACGGGGCGTATGAGAGAAATATAAAAATCCCATAGGGGTTTTGGGGCGCCGAAGGCTTGGAAAGGCGGCGGCCGTCATGGGCACCACGCGTTGCGCCGAAGGCTGCTTGACTATTTCACATGCCCACATTGCAGATTACACAGATGCAACCATCCTTCCCGCGTATCCCTGGGAACAACCTCTAGTATTTCAATGTGTTTCTTTATTTCTACATTTGCCACTCAAAGAATAAACATCGCCGTCGTTCCACTTGACTTTTGCAATGCTCAAATTCAGTGATGATCCGTGCATTTTGGGGAAACTGCATGAAATATGCATCTATGGGTATAGCCTTGGGAGCGCTCAGCCTCGCGACGCCAGCGCAGGCCGACCCTTTGCCGCGCCCTTCTCCCGCCGCCGGATCGGTCATTGCCCGCAAATCCGGCGAGGAAGTGCGCTTCGTCGATATTTCCGGCTGGCGCTATGTCGATCTGCAGCAGGACCTTTTGAGTGGCGACGTGCTGCGCACCAATGCCACCGGCCAGCTTGCCGTTCTCTTTTCCGACCGGACCCAGGTCCGGCTTGGCCGCAACACGTCGCTGTTGGTCAAGCGGATGGGCGGCAGCGGCGATGCCGGGCTGGAGCTGCAATCGGGCACCATCTGGGCCCGTGCCGAGCGCGGCGGAAGCGGTGTCGTGATCGACACGCCGGCCGCAGCGGCGGCCATCCGTGGCACGGACTGGACCATGACCGTCGGCGCCGACGGCAAGACGTCGCTGATCGTGCTGGAAGGCCTGGTCGAACTCAGCAATGCTCAGGGAAGCGTTCGTGTCGCCCAGGGCGAAGCGGCGGTGGCTGCGATCGGCCAGGCGCCCTCGAAGATCATCATCGCCAAGCCGAAGGACAGGGAACAGATGCTGTTCAACCTGTCGCTGAGGAGCGCCTTCCAGTGGATGCCAGCCACGCCGTTAATCGTGCCGCAGATGCGCAAGGAGCGGAGCCGCATCGAGGCGGAAGAGGCGAGCCGCCGTTCCGCCGAAGACTGGCTGAGCCTGTCGGAGATTTATCTGGCGCTGAATGGCAAGGAAAAAGCGCTGGCCGCACTTGGCGAAGCTCGGGCGAAAGGCCTGCAGGGCTCAAGGTCTGCGCGCGCCGACCTCATCGACGCCTTGATTGCCGGATCGGAAAACCGCTACGCGGATGCCGCCAAACTGTTTGAAAGGGCCAGACCCGGTCTTGATGCCAAGCGCGGCGCCATCGCTGCCTATGGCGGCTATTTCGCCCGGTCTCTTGCCGATCCCAACCATGCCGAAAATCCACCGGTGGTGGCAAACAGCAGCTATGCCGCCATGGCAAAGGCCTGGACTGCCGGTTTTCGCCAGGACATCCCGACGGCGCTGGCCTTGATCAAGCAAAGCCAGCGGGCAACGCCCGGCGACCCCACCTTGCCGGGATTTCGCTCACTGATCGGTATTTTGCTGGCCGACGAACAAGAGGTTGTCGATGGATTTGAGCAGGCTCTGGCGATCGATCCCGACGATCCGACCGGGCTGGAAGCGCGCGCGAGCTACAAGCTCTATATTCTGAAAGACCGGCAGGGAGCGCTCGAGGATCTCGATCGCGCACTGAAAACGGCACCGGGGTCGAGCAGTATCTGGAATCTGATCGGCCTTGCCGAGGGGGACCGGGATGCCAATCGCGAGGCAGAGGCTGCCTTCAAGAAAGCCATCGAACTCGATCCGCTCGATCCTGTCGGCCATGCCAATCTCGCCATCCAATATCTGATCGAGATGCGCATGGCGGAAGCCAAGCGGGAGATCGATGAGGCCTTGCGGGTCGATCCATCCTTCGACATCGCGCTCATTGCCCGCGGCCAGTACTATCTGCAGCGCGGCGAAATGGACAAGGCCGTCGAGGACCTGCTGGCCGGCTCGACCGCCAATCCCGGCTATTCCCAGGCGCAGCTTCTGCTGGCAGCAGCGCATTATGAAAAGGGCGACCGGATACCGGCGGCACAGGCACTCGACAATGCCGAGCGCCTGGATCCGAACGACCCGGTCATTGCGTCCGCACGGACATCGATCGCGATCGACGACTATGATGCGGACGGGGCCATCAAGAATGCGCAGGAGTTTTTGAGATTGGGCCGCGCCCGGGGCGGTGATTACAAATCCTTCAGCGCCAACCAGAGTGCAGGCTCCGTCCTGAATGATGCGTTCCGCCTGCAGGGGCTCGATGCCTGGGGGCAATATTACGGCGATGTGGTCTTTGATCCCTTTTCCGGCACCTCCTATCTCGACCAGTTCGTACACGGCAGCGTCAATCCCTTCGCTACCACCTATGCCTATGGCGGCAACACGACGGACTACGTGCAAAACGGCAGAAGCTATTCCTCGTTCATACAGGGATTGATGCTCGATCCGCATATGCTCGCTAGCAGCGAGCGCAAGGTGAGCCTGGTACGATCGCCCTTCATCGAGGCCTCGCTAGGCACCGGCTTCAACACCAGCGGCGGCGATACCGACTGGCTGGCGGAAGGACAGGTTCAAGGCTACGCCAACTCACTCTTTCCGGTCAGCTACAACATCAACGCGCAATGGGAGACGACGCCGTTCTCCGGCCGCTTTGCCGATGCTTTCGGAAATTACAATGGCGATGCCAAGGTCGTCTCGGCCAATGGTTACATCACCGCGACGCCGACGCCGGACGATCGCGTCTTGCTCTATGTCAATCATCTGACGACCGGTTTTTTGCAGAACATGGCACTGCTGCCCCAAACCTCGACACCGTTTTTCATCGACCGCGACGACGGATCAAAAACAACGGCGGCAGGGATCGGCTGGAGCCATACGATCGAACATCGCAATATCATCAATGCGGCGCTGTTTTATTCCGACGAGCAGGCAGATACCGGGTACATCGCCAGGGATGGCGTGATCGACCTGTCTCCTACCGAGACGAGCAAGCAGAAAACCTATATCGGGGCGATCAACCACAGTATCGGCTATGACAACATCACCTGGCGTTATGGCCTGGAAGGCGGCTGGGTCGATGCCTATTCCCGCCAGGAGATCAATGGCATTCCGCTGTCTGATCCGCTGGAGGGCCGTTATGATGTTGCGAAAGCCTATGTCGATGTCTTGCACGATATCAACGACAGGCTGCGAGCGGAATATGCTGTTTTCGGCACCTATATCGATGGTGACAAACTTGACGTCCACCGCCTGGAACCACGCGCGGGACTGGCCTGGACGCCAATAGAGGGACATTGGCTGCGTGCTGCCTTCATGCGCAACAGCTACGATTTCAGCACGCCGACCTTGTCGCCGATCGGCGTTGCCGGGATACAGCCGAACGCTTACGGGATCGGGATCAACGGCCGCGCCGATACCTTTGCCTTTCGCTGGGATGCCGAATGGTCCGATCGCTTTTTCACCGCCGTCGATTTTCAGCATCAGGACCTGCAAAAAGTCGCCATTGCCTTCCCGCAGACATCCTTTCTTCCCTTTCTTTCAGGCTCCCCGCTGGAAACGTTTCAGACGAACGAGGGCCATGTCGATCGGGCGAGCCTGACCGCAAACCTTGCTCTGGGCCACGGCTTTGGACTGTCGGGTACGATTGCCCGGACAAGCTCTGAGGACGACGATCCACAGAGCCGCACCTTCGGCGACAACCTGCCCTTCATTCCAGAAACATCCGGGCAGGTGGCAATCACCTGGGTCAATCCGGCCAATATCAAAGTGATGCTCGCTGCAAACTACGTGGGACAACGCGATACCGGGTTGAAGACCAAGCTGGATGGCTACTGGACCGTCGATGGCAATCTGACCTGGGAGCCCTTCGACAAGCGCTTCGAGGTACAGCTGGCAGCCTACAATCTGCTGGATGAGGATTTTGACGTGGCTCCCTTCACGCCGGGCTGGGGCCGTTCCTTCAAGGGCTCGATCAAAGTGCGTTTTTGATGAGCAAACCGGCGAAAAAGCGTCTTCCGGCTGAAAACCGTACCCCGGCCAGTACGCCCGCCCGCCGCATCCGGCGCCGCCGACTGGGCCTTGCCGCGCTCATCGCATTGGTCATCTCAGCCCTCGCGCTTGCCTCCTTCACATCCCCTTTCCTACTCGCCGAACTGCGCAGCTTCGACTACCTCTCCACCCTATCCCCGCCCCCGCTTCCCGAAGACGGCCCGGTCATTGTCGCGATCGACGAGCCCTCGATGGCCGAGATCGGCAGTCAATGGCCATGGCCGCGCGCGCTGCATGCCCGATTGATCGAGGCGCTGCGCACCGCCGGGGCAAAAGCCATCGGCATCGACGTCATCTTTGCGGAGCCTTCCGCAGCGCCGGAAAACGATATTATCCTTGCAGATGTGCTGGGTCCCGACGTCATCCTCGCCGGCGACGAGACGCTGATCGAGACGCCACAGGCGGACCAATATGTGCGCACAGAACCGTTGGCGGAATTTATCGCGCGCGGTGCGAGAACAGGAATTGCCTCGGTTCAGCTCAGTGGCGACGGCACTTTGCGGCAGGTGCCTGGCTATGCCGATGGTTTTGCCGCTGAGCTCGCCGGAATTTCCGGCCGGCCGAAACAGCCGGTACCCAATGCCGCCCTCCTGCAGGTCTTCGGTCCGGCGCGAACCTATCCGACGGTGTCCTATTATCAGGCGCTCGATCCCGGCCAATTCCTGCCGGACGGCTTTTTCCGCGACCGCGTCGTCATTGTCGGTCTCAGCCTGCAGAACGCACCGACGCTCAAGGCCGGCGGTGCCGATTCATTTGCCACGCCGTTTACCGTGAAATCCAACCGTCTGGTGGCGGGCGTGGAAATCCAGGCGACGATCTTTGACAATATCACCCATGGGCTGTTCATCACCAAGGCGGGTCAGCCAGCGCTGGTTGCCGCCATTGCACTCGGCGCCTTGCTGGCTGGAGCGGTGGTTTTCCGCGCAACGGGGTGGCCGGCAGCCCTTGTCAGTCTTGCCGTGCTTGCCCTCTTTGCCGCCGCAAGCACGGCGCTGTTGCGTCTTGGCCATGTCTTCATCTCGCCGATCGGCCCGGCGCTTGCCTATTTTTTCGTTGCCGCCGGGCAGACGGCACTCGACTATGCCACCGAGCGCCGCAGCCGCCGCGATATCACCCGGGCATTTTCACGCTACCTGTCGCCGGCGCTGGTCGCGCGTCTGGCCGATGATCCCTCGCAGCTGAAGCTGGGCGGCGAACGGCGGACATTGACCATCCTGTTTTGCGACATTCGCGGCTTCACCACCATTTCCGAGGCGTTGAAGGACGATCCCGAACAGCTGACCACACTGATCAACCGGCTGTTGACGCCGCTATCCGATATCGTTTTGGAAAGTGGCGGCACGATCGACAAATATATCGGCGATTGCCTGATGGCCTTCTGGAACGCACCGCTCGACGACCCCCGTCATGCAAGCCACGCGGTCAGTGCGGCCCTCAAAATGCTCGATGCGATCGACGATCTGAACGCGGAGCTGCAACGGGAGGCAGCGGAAGCGGGTATCGAGGCACGCGTATTGAAGATCGGCATTGGCATCAATACCGGCGACTGCGTGGTCGGCAATATGGGATCTGCGCGCCGGTTCGACTATTCCGTGCTTGGCGACGCCGTCAATCTTGCCTCACGGCTGGAAGGAGAATCAAAGAATTACGGCGTGCCGCTTCTTCTGGGCGAACAGACGGCGGCACTGAGCGCTGCGGATTTCACCATCGCCGAACTCGACAGCATCACCGTCAAGGGCCGCACCGCCTTATCGCCTGTCTTCACCGTGCTTCCAGCGACCGAGGCTGGGCCACTAGAAAGCCACCGGCAGCTGATTTCGGCCAAATATGCCGGCCGTTTGAACAGCGGCGACGAAGCTTTTGCCCACCTGGAACATGCGATTCCCCACCTTGCCGGCTACTATCATCTGCTCCGCTCGCGCCTGTCCTGATCATTTGCGGCAGACATCGAGGCGGCCTATCCCTGCTATTTTTAACAATATCGCCGCTTACTCTGAAACTCTTGAAGCCATTAACCGCCCGGGAACCTTGAGTTCTCGGGGTGCCGCCATTTCTGATCAAAAATATTATCTCATAGGTTGCAATTCTTATCTCAACGTCCTGCTTCAATGTTGCATTTCGCGTGGAAATTGGCATGCTGCACATTGCCGCCGCAGGATGGCGTCATGGCAATTGCAGGAGAATGAAACTTGGCGAAGAGCGAACCTCATCAAATCGATATTCATGTCGGCAACCGGCTGAGGTCGCGACGGCTGGTTTTGGGACTGAGCCAGGAAAAACTGGGCGACCGCCTCGGCATCACTTTTCAGCAAATCCAGAAATACGAGAAGGGCACAAACCGCGTCAGTGCGAGCAAACTCCAGGTTGCAGCCCTGGTACTCAATGTCCCCATTGGCTACTTCTTCGAGGATCACGAACCCACGGCCCCGGACGGATTGGCCCAGGAAGTCGATGAGATGGGGGCATTCCTCGTTTCGCGCGATGGCGTCATGCTCAACCGCGCCTTCACCTCGATCAAGAGCAAGCAGGTTCGCCAATCCATCATCACCTTGACCAAGGCGCTGGCAAACGCGGATGATCCCGTCTCGCGGGCGGCCGATGCGGAACATATCGCACCCTCCATTTCCGGGTGAAGCCCATGTTCCTGCAGACATTCGGTGGGTTACGCCTGCTCGATGCTGCGGGACAGGAATGCCGGTATCCTCGCAAAGGTCTGTTCCTGCTTGCCTATCTGGCAACCGGAACCAGCGCCGAAATCAGCCGCAGCGAAGCGGCTGACCTTCTCTGGGGAAGCGAGGAGCGGGCGCTTGCATTTACAAACCTGAGAAAGCTGATTTCACGTCTGCCCGTAGCCTATGCCTCGATGCTGACCATAGCACCTGGCCATCTTCGCCTCGACCGCCGGCAACTTCGTTGCGACGCAGAAGCGATCAAGAGCGCAGATACATCCCTATCCTCCCTCGTCGAACTGATGAGCCGGCCTTTTCTCTGCGAATTCGACGATGCCGGAGGTGCGGCCAGCCGGTGGGTGAAAGCGCAACGCCGCATCTATCTCAACGTGATGCGGCAAAAATTGCTGGAATGGTCTGCGGAAGTTCCGGCATCAGCAGACGCGCCGGCCGCCCGGCAGGCGGCCTTTCTCATTCTTGAGCATTGGCCGGGCGATCAACTGATACGCCGGACGCTTTCGACCGGGCCGCCGCCACAGCCGTCTGAAGGTCAGATCGAGCCGCTGTTCGCGGTGACTGCGCAACCCGATGCTCTGGAGACTTTACCCGCATTCGGCATGTCACCCCGGGTCGCTCTTCTGCCGCCGAGCGGCGGGCTTTCTTCCGCGCTTGATCTTTCAAGAGCCAGCGCGCTCATCGATGACGTTGCGATCGGCCTCTGTTCGCTGCGCAATCTTTCCATCATCGCGCCCTACACGGCCGAGCGCATTCGCAACAGCGACGACAAGGCTCTCATGCTCGGCAAGCATGACATTTCCTATGTGGTGGATACGAAGCTGACGGAGGATGGGCTCTTCGTTCAGATCATCTTCGTGCCATCGGATCATGTAATCTATGCCGAACGCTTCGACATTGCCGGCCTGCTTTTGTCCTCGCATCGAAAGACGCTGGCAGGGGTGGTCAAGGATCGCATTCTTGCCGAGCTGAAGCGCAACGAGAGCGCGCATGATGACTATACGGTCAAACCGGACGCCTACCGGCGCTACCTCTTCGGCATACAGCAGATGAGCCGGCTCACATTGCCCTCGGTTCGCAGCGCCCGAAAATCGTTCCGGGAAGCGCTGCAGCACAATAGCGATTTTTCCCATGCCTTTAGCGGCCTTGCCAAGACCTATTCCATCGAATGGGTTTTAACGGCCAGGGGAGATCCGGAATTGTTGCGCCGCGCTGAGGAAAACGCGCGCTCGGCAATCGAAAGCAATCCCGATATCGCTTACGGTTACAAAGAACTCGGGATGGCAAAGCTCTATCTGGGCGCGCTCGACGAAAGCCTGGAAGCACTCGCCCGCGCGGAGGAACTCAGCCCCCATTATGCGGACGCGATCTACAGCTTCGCCGACGTTCTTATTCACGCCTCCCGGCCCAAGGAAGGGCTGGAAAAGATCGAACATGCCATCTCCCTGAACCCGCTGGGGCCGGATGAATATTTCTGGTGTGCAGCAGGTGCCAGTTATTTCGTCGGCGCGTTCGACAAGGCCGTGTCCCGGATCGACAGCATGTCCAACCAGGCCTCGGCACATCGGCTTCTGGCGGCAAGCTGGGCCATGCTCGGCGATATCAAGCGCGCGCATCACTTCCGCCGCCAGGACCGCGAGGCCAACCCGCAATTTGATCTGCAAAAATGGCTTGCCGTCGTCCCGATCAAGGAGGCCTGGCAGAAAGACATGTATCGAGAAGGTTTAATGAAAGCCGGCTACTGAATTCTCAACAACGAAGGAGAATGAAATGTCTAAAGTCGTGGTCATTGGATTTCCAGGGGATGCAAAACTCTATCTGGCGGATATGGATTTGGGAACGATCTCAGAACTTGAAAATGGCAGGGATTTGCTGGTGTCACCAAGGCAGATCGAGGCTTTGGGCGGCGCTGTGATCAAGAACGTCGATTTCGCCGTTGCCATCTCCTCTGCCGCGCCAGTTTCCGCAGGGCTCTTCGACGCTTGACGCCGGATGACCAAGGATGGAGCGACAGGGTCTGCACCCCGGCCGAAACCTATGAACGGGTGTCGCCTCTCCTTCCCGGCTTCGGCATCACCCGCGTCGCCCGCCATACGGGCCTTGATCGTATAGGCGTTCCGGTCTGGTGCGCCTATACGCCGAACGCCAAATCCATTGTCGTTGCGCAAGGCAAGGGGCTGACCGACGACGAGGCCCGCACATCCGCCGTCATGGAAGCCCTGGAGCGCGCCGTTGCCGGCAATCCATACGGAAATAGACTTCAAGCATCGGCACATTCGCTGGAACATGCCGGAAAGCGGTTCGATACGCTCGTATGCCTGATTGCAGCCGGCCGGTCGCCAGCGCCCCGCGACGAAGTCATCACATGGATTGCAGGTACGGACCTGATCTCGGGAGAGATGATCCATGTACCGCTCGATGCCGTCACCCTCGACCGGACACTGACCGATTGCCGTTACTGGCAATCATCCGATGGCCTGGCCTCGGGAAACACGATGGAAGAGGCGCTTTTTCACGGATTGAACGAACGTATCGAGCGTGATGCCTATGTCCTCTGGCAGGTATCGAGCGCTGCATCGCGTCAATCGTCCTCTGTGGACCCGAAGTCACTAGAGCTGCCCGAACTCTCATCGTTGGTTGCGCAAATTGAGGCTGCGGGATTTGTGCTGCGATTGTTCGACATGACGAGCGATATTGGCGTCCCGTCCTTCAACGCGCTGATTGCGCCTCTCGACGTGCTCTCCACCCGCCGCCCGCGTTTCGTCGATGTGAATTATGGAGCGGGCACCCATCCCTTGGCGGCCAAAGCCATGCTCCGCGCGATCACCGAGGCGGTGCAGTCGCGCATGACATTCATCAGCGGCGCCCGCGACGATATCTATCCACCGGTCTATGACCGGCCTTTGCCGGAGGAAACCCGCGACCTGTTGAGAGTGGAGCCCCGCGCTCGACCCAAACCCTCGATGCAAGGCGCAAAGCCCAGTCCATCCGGTAGCAGCAACGGCATTCTCGACATTTTGAAGCGGCTGGAGCTCGGGCCGATCATCGCCGTCCCACTCAGCGACCCCGCATGGCCCTTCGCCGTGGCAAAGGTCCTTGCGCCACGGCTGGAAAATCCGGAAGGACAGCGCGCCCAAAGATTTGGTCAGCGGGCGCTCATCAAGGGGTCGTTCGGATGAAGGTGCTTTTTGTTGGGCCGACACTTCCTGATGCCACCGACCATGCCACCGGTATCGCCATCCGGGGGCCGGCTGTTCAGGGCGATATTTTTCGCGCGGTGGAAGAAGGGGCCACCGTGATCGGCATTGTCGATGGCGGCTTCGAATATACCGCGCCGGTCTGGCATAAGGAAATACTCTACGCTCTGAATGCGGGAGCGCGTGTTCTCGGGGCGGCCAGCATGGGGGCGCTGCGCGCTGCGGAATGCCACTCTTTCGGCATGATCGGCATCGGGCGCATTTTCGAGGAATATCGCGACGGCAACCGTGTCGATGATTCCGATGTAGCGCAGATCCACGGACCAGCAGCCCTCGGCTGGATCCCGCTCAGCGAGCCGCTGGTCAATATCACCGCCACGCTTGACCGCCTGCTGCACAAACAACTCGTCTCACTAACGGAGGCCAGGCATCTTGAAGCTGTCGCTCGCGCAATCTTTTTCAAGGAGCGGACCTGGCGCTCAATCATCGCGCGTGCACTCATCCCGAATGAGGAAAGAAGGAGTACAATCCCGGTTGCAGTCCAGGCACATTCCGTCAACCTGAAGCGTGCAGATGCCATCGCCCTTGTCGAAACGATGTCACGGCTTGACGCAAAGCGATCAACATCAGCGCCCGCCTGGACGTTCGAGCGCACAACTCTCTGGAATGAAATGCAGAAATACCATTGTGCGGCGAACACATCCGGCCATCCATCTTAAAGTGTGTCACGCCTGTGTCACGCGACAGCCCCCCCCAATATCGCTTAAAGTCTCTGCAAATCATTGCGGAGTCGATTATGACAGCAGCTTATGCAACCCTTGCGCTCGATGACACCAACGCATCGACTGACACTGAAATCGAAGAGTTCCACGCCATTACCCGCCTGGTTGTGTTCGCCAAGGAAAGTGCGGCGCTTCTGGATGCGCACCAGACAGTTTATTGCCTGGATCTGGCATTGGAACAAATCGCCAGAGAACTACGCCATCGCGCAGACAGCTCGTCGGATATCGTGCCCTATTTCAAGGCCGTGATCAGCCGGCAATAGTTTTGTTTCAGGCTTGAAGCTCGGGACAAGTAGGGTGTTGCGTCCGCCTTGGGAAACCGCGATCGGTTGGAGCGGTGAACGAAAATGGCGCGCTGTTCGAGGAAAGATCGGTGAATTTTCAACCGTCCAGCAGTTATGGGGCGGTGAGGTGTCTCGGTTACGGACGGTATTGAAAGTAACGTAGCGCGCTATGCCTGCTCGAGTGCCTAACGTCCCTTCACCGACCGCTGTCGGACCGACGTTTCATTGCTCACGGTTTCTTCGCTCCCTCAAAACGCCAAAAAGCCCGCGGACATTTCTGTCACGCGGGCTTTTTGTTTTGCTTTGGTTGCGGGGGCAGGATTTGAACCTGCGGCCTTCAGGTTATGAGCCTGACGAGCTACCGGGCTGCTCCACCCCGCGGAAAGGTTTTGTTGAATGCGAGAAGGCCGCTTTTGTGCGGCCTTTTGATTGGCCTTTGGCCGGTATTTGTTCTGAGAAGATAGTTTTGTTTGATCATGCGGCGTATCGCATGCCTTTTGGCGTGCGGCGCATGATTTAGTATTTTATCTTGCCTTTAATAGACCTGGCAGCGACCTACTCTCCCGCGTCTTAAGACGGAGTACCATTGGCGCAGGGGCGTTTCACGGCCGTGTTCGGAATGGGAACGGGTGCAGCCACCCCGCAATAACCACCAGGTCAACTAAGGGCAAGAATGTCACCGGCGACGGTGACAAACCAAAATGAGAAGCTGGATTTGATGAGCGAATAGGGAGTAGCGAATAGCCAATAGGGGTTTCGCTTGTCTATCCGGTCTGTTTTGAACACGTTTTTTGGCGGCGATTGGGAGCGCTATTCGCTACTCCCTATTCGCCATTCGCTCATGAGCCGACAAACGCGATGCGTTTGCGGCGAGATGAGCAGTAGCAATGAGAACAATCAAGCCAATCGAACGATTAGTACCGGTAAGCTTCATGCATTGCTGCACTTCCACACCCGGCCTATCAACGTGGTAGTCTTCCACGGTTCTCAAGGGAATACTCGTTTTCAGGTTGGTTTCCCGCTTAGATGCCTTCAGCGGTTATCCATTCCATATATAGCTACCCTGCTATGCGGCTGGCGCCACAACAGGTCCACCAGAGATATGTCCATCCCGGTCCTCTCGTACTAGGGACAGATCCTGTCAATATTCCTACACCCACGGCAGATAGGGACCGAACTGTCTCACGACGTTCTGAACCCAGCTCACGTACCGCTTTAATTGGCGAACAGCCAAACCCTTGGGACCTGCTCCAGCCCCAGGATGCGATGAGCCGACATCGAGGTGCCAAACAACCCCGTCGATATGGACTCTTGGGGGTCATCAGCCTGTTATCCCCGGCGTACCTTTTATCCGTTGAGCGATGGCCCTTCCACACGGGACCACCGGATCACTATGACCGACTTTCGTCTCTGCTCGACTTGTCAGTCTCGCAGTCAGGCGGGCTTATGCCATTGCACTCGACGAACGATTTCCGACCGTTCTGAGCCCACCATCGCGCGCCTCCGTTACTCTTTCGGAGGCGACCGCCCCAGTCAAACTACCCACCATACACTGTCCCGGATCCGGATAACGGACCGCGGTTAGACATCCATGACGATAAGGGTGGTATTTCAAGGATGGCTCCACGAGAACTGGCGTCCCCGCTTCAAAGCCTACCACCTATCCTACACATGCCGACACGAATGCCAGTGTAAAGCTATAGTAAAGGTGCACGGGGTCTTTCCGTCTGACCGCAGGAACCCCGCATCTTCACGGGGAATTCAATTTCACTGAGTCTATGCTGGAGACAGCGGGGAAGTCGTTACGCCATTCGTGCAGGTCGGAACTTACCCGACAAGGAATTTCGCTACCTTAGGACCGTTATAGTTACGGCCGCCGTTTACTGGGGCTTCAGTTCAAAGCTTGCACCTCTCCCTTTAACCTTCCAGCACCGGGCAGGCGTCAGGCCCTATACGTCGTTTTGCAACTTCGCAGAGCCCTGTGTTTTTGATAAACAGTCGCTACCCCCTGGTCTGTGCCACCCCTCCATACTTGCGTACGAAGAGGTCACGCTTCTTCCGAAGTTACGCGTGCAATTTGCCGAGTTCCTTCAGCATAGTTCTCTCAAGCGCCTTGGTATACTCTACCTGACCACCTGTGTCGGTTTCGGGTACGGTCTATACGGTGGAGCTATTTCCTGGAACCGCTTCCCCGCCTGCTCAATCCAATAAGAGCAAACAAGTTACGCAATCCGTCACTACCACCAGGCCCACGAATATTAACGTGGTTCCCATCGACTACGCATTTCTGCCTCATCTTAGGGGCCGGCTAACCCTGCTCAGATTAACTTTAAGCAGGAACCCTTGGTCTTTCGGCGAGGGGGTCTCTCACCCCCTTTATCGTTACTCATGTCAACATTCGCACTTCCGATACCTCCAGGACCCCTCACAGGTATCCCTTCACAGGCTTACGGAACGCTCCGCTACCACTGCGGCAATCGTTAGATTGCTACAATCCTCAGCTTCGGTGCATGGCTTTAGCCCCGTTACATTTTCGGCGCAAAGACCCTTATTTAGACCAGTGAGCTGTTACGCTTTCTTTAAATGATGGCTGCTTCTAAGCCAACATCCTGGTTGTTTTGGGATCCTCACATCCTTTCCCACTTAGCCATGACTTGGGGACCTTAGCTGGAGGTCAGGGTTGTTGCCCTCTTCACGACGGACGTTAGCACCCGCCGTGTGTCTGCCGACTAGTACTCCTCGGTATTCGGAGTTTGGTTAGGATCAGTAAGACGGTGAGTCCCCATAGCCCATCCAGTGCTCTACCCCCGAGGGTATTCGGTCGACGCACTACCTAAATAGTTTTCGCGGAGAACCAGCTATTTCCGAGTTTGATTGGCCTTTCACCCCTAGCCACAAGTCATCCCAATCTATTGCAACAGATGCGGGTTCGGTCCTCCAGTTGGTGTTACCCAACCTTCAACCTGCTCATGGCTAGATCACTCGGTTTCGGGTCTAATGCGACGAACTGAACGCCCTATTCAGACTCGCTTTCGCTGCGCCTTCACCTATCGGCTTAAGCTTGCTCGTCACACTAAGTCGTTGACCCATTATACAAAAGGTACGCCGTCACCCTTGCGGGCTCCGACTGTTTGTAGGCAACCGGTTTCAGGTTCTATTTCACTCCCCTTGTCGGGGTGCTTTTCACCTTTCCCTCACGGTACTTGTTCGCTATCGGTCATGCACGAGTACTTAGGCTTAGAGGGTGGTCCCCCTAATTTCAAACAGGATTTCACGTGTCCCGCCTTACTCAAGGACCTTGGGTGTTCTACATGTACGGGGCTATCACCCGCTACGGCCGGACTTTCCATTCCGTTCCACTTTATTCCCCAAGGCCACTGGCCTGGTCCGCGTTCGCTCGCCACTACTTGCGGAGTCTCGGTTGATGTCCTTTCCTCCAGGTACTTAGATGTTTCAGTTCCCTGGGTTCGCTTCTTACACCCTATGTATTCAGGTGTAGATACCTTATCACAATGCTTGGAACCTGGCGTCGCCTAAGCGACGCAGCGAATAGGTGTTAGCGAATAGCGAATAGAATTTTCAAACTATTCGCTAATCACTATTGGCTATTCGCGGCGCCAACGGCGCCAGATTCCCAAGCATTTAAGGTGGGTTTCCCCATTCGGAAATCCATGGATCAAAGCTTATTCGCAGCTCCCCACGGCTTATCGCAGCGTATCACGTCCTTCATCGCCTGTGCATGCCAAGGCATCCACCAATTGCCCTTATTTCACTTGATCGTTCTCATTGC